>NZ_JAHKRD010000005.1:0-251290 GCF_019345615.1 Shewanella sp. NKUCC01_JLK
GGCATGATTACCCCATATCAGCAGATAATTTGCTTTGTGCTGCGAAGAAACTAACTGAACTCTCATTAACTCATGGTTGTTGGGGTTATGAATTATGAGGGGATCCTACAGTGCTCGACCGCCCCGTCCATGGGTCGGACGGTCGTCTCGTCAAACACCACGGCGCACCTTTTTGGCATTTGCGTAGCCTGCAGGTTCAGAAGATTAGAGACTACGTTTAACGGTTTTACTTTGATTTTTTAGCGTTGTCTGTGCAGCGCTAAAAGCAAAAAATCTGTGGGTGTTCGGTCTTTTCGATGTATGATGTATATAGCATTTATTATCAATAACTTATTTTTTGACGGCTTGAGATAATAGGTTTGGAAAACGCGCATGCGCGTTTTTCCTGATGATATATCTAAACAAAAGCTGATAAGTTCCTTTTATTACAGTTAGTTAACCATGCGCGTTTTTACTGGTCTAATGAGGTAAACGCGCATGCGCACTATACAAAGTTAGGCTCTAGGTTCACGATATTTGAGTCTCATACAGAAACACTGAGTGCAGTAAAGGAGCACTTTAAATATGGTGGAGGACTTTACTGGAACCCAAAAATTCAGACCAGTGTAATCCTAGAAGTGACGGAAGCCTAACCAAGCTATGTCATTGACGTCAAAAAGTTACGTTCGCTTCACTTACTCCACTTTTTGCCGCAATTGATAGCGGCGTTATAAGCCAAATTGAATATGATAGATATATTGTTGTTTATTGTAGGAATCATAATCTACCTAGCCACGATTACATTTTTGGTTAAATTGCATAAATCTATGAATTTGCGCTTTGGATGGCCTAAACCACGCGGCATCGGCAACATTCTTATTTGCTACTTTATTTCTGCATTGTTCATCGTCACTGTTATCCCTATTGGAATATTTTTCCCGTTATGGCTAAACTCTGTCTTTCAAGCTATCCCTGACACCGAAAATACCAGAGTTTTTCTTTTGCTATCAGGGTGTATTGTTTTAGGTTATGTCATGTGGGCAAATTACAGGCATGAAAAATTGTTGTATTAATGTGGGATGCTTCTTACTAGAAATAGGAAGGCGGGTGACTGGGGAAGCAATGAAAATTAATATTAATTATTTTGTCGTCAGTTAGCTTTTAGTTAAGTAAATCATCTATCCAGTTATCGACAAATCCACCCATAAAAACGCCTGCTACTGCAGGCGTTTTGTTTATATTTATTCGTTTTGCTTTTACGCGCTAGAGCCTTAGAAAGCGGACTACTTTTTAATCCATTTGCCTTTGGCATCTTGCACATAGTTGCCTTTATCTGTGGCGGCTATGGCTTTTTCGCCTGCGAGTTTAGCAACATCAGCGGGGGAGAGTTTGTTCTTCTTGGCGATGGTTTCGTAGTGGGCGCGGCGTTTGTTATTTACGTCGTCCATCACGGCTTTGGCTTCGGGATTGGCTTGCACTAATCCTAAGTAGCCGTTGGCTTGTTCGCCTAAATAGCCCTGTGATTTAGCTTCTTGAAGTGACATGGCAAAGGCGCTTAGGCTTAAGATGCTGAGGGTTAATAGCAATAATAACTTTGTTTTTAGTCGGATTGATTTCATGGTGATTCCTCAATTCTTATTTAATTAGAACAGCTTATCGTCTGACAGGAGTTGGTCTAATTCCTTATCCACTTTGATCCGTATCTCATGTTCAATTTTCACATTGAGATTGATAACGATAGGTTTATCCGGCGGTTCTATTTTGACTGTGGGCGTACAGCCCTGCAATGAGGCTAGGGCTACCAATGCGATAAGTGCGCTTCGGGTACCTATGCTAATTTGCTGTAATTGAATTATCTTCACTGAGGTTTCCTTGTTACTTCACTGATTTTTCGATTCTGTCCTGCAAGTCATTACCAATTTGCAGACTTCTAAATAATTGCAGCATGTTCTCTTCGTGGGAGTAATTCAAGTGGATAGGGCGTTCAATCCCTTCACCGCGGCCTTTTACTTCGACGAGTAGTTTAGCATCACCAGCTTGGTCCATATCAAAACTGCTTGATAATTGGCTGTATTGTAAGTGTTCTAACGTTGAAAAGACAAAGTCTAGATACGGTTGGGATTGGCGCATCTGCTCAACGGCGGGGTTGCCTGAGATAGCGATGAGGCCGCCGGGTGCGCGCGCGGCTAATTGCCCGCCAGTGATCGACACTTTGCCGTTGATTAAATCGACGGGCAACACGCCATCGAATATGCCGTCGGCATAGATGCCAATTTGTGGTTGAATGCGCAGGACCTCTTCCAGACTCATGGCCTGCAGCAGCAGATAGGCATGGGATTTATCCTGCAATTTAAGATTAAATTCTGGCAGCAGAAACTGGCCGCTGAGCACTTTGCCTTTGGCGGTCATGGAAACATCGGTGTCACTTAAGCCTGTGAGTTGTTGTATCCAATTGTCGGGCAATTTCTCGGCATCTTTGCCAAGGACGATATCGGCTTCCACTTCAATATCAGTCAGTGGGAAGCCAGGATCAAATAAGTTAAAGGTCATCAGCGTCTGCGGGCAATTGAGCTTACTGAGGCTGCTAAAATAGCCTTTATCCTGCGGCTTGTTATGAGACTCTTTTTTATAAGATTGCCCCCAAGTGAACTCACATTGCGCTTGCAGTTTTCCCCCCTCAAAAATGATGTCTTTATAAAAGCCTTCAAGTTCTGTCATCGATTGAGTTATTTGCATGGCAAATTGGGTCTGATTGCGCCTTTGCGTTAGGTTAAACTGCGCCTGTAATTGGTTATTACCTGTGACATTAAGCTCAGATGGTAAGGGTTGGGTTTGATTGAGCAAGGCCAGCGCCTCGGTCATGCTAGTGTTGACTACCCATTGGCCCGTTAACACTAAGGGATTGTTCGAGGTGGCAAGGTTCAACTTGTGTTGGCTTTGCAGCTCAACTGTGCCCACTTGCCAATGCTCATCACCAAAGAGCGTGTTATTTTTCCAATCTAAGCTTTGTGCCAGCGTTAACTTGTCCAGCTTAAGTACGGTTTCTTTGCGGCTGCGGCCTTTGCTGCTGAGCTGTTTTTCGATATTTAGCTGACTGGCTTGCCATGCGAGTTGATTATGCCAAGTGGTAGCGAGCAGCGAGTCGAACAGCGCTTCGATATCGGGTTTAAGTTCGAATGACATGGCTTTTTGTAATGCAATCGAGAAACTGCCCGCATTCATATCGGTTTTCGTTATGATGCTAGTGCTCGCATTTTTATCCGCATTAGCCTCAGTGACTACATCATCTGTCACTAAAGTCTGTTTGGTCTGCGAAAAATACAGTTGCTCCAGTGCTAAGGTTAAAGGCGGTATGGCAAGGGTTAACCTGTTTGCGGTATCAGATGTGGGCACTGAGCTTTGCGCTGGACTGGCTTTTTGAATACCAGAACTCTGAGTATGAGTGCTTTGCTGCGAGCTTATGTTCAGCGGCGCGAGGGCATTTATCGCGATACTACCAAGGCTAAACTCTGCATGTTTAGCCGCATTTTTATTTTGCATGCTAATACGCTTAAGCTCACCCACGGCGAACTGTAGCGTGTTGCCAGTATTTTGTTTTGTTGATTGAGTCAGTTCAGTCGATTTGGTAGCGGCAGTGATAAATTGCCAATCGGTTGAACTTGGCGTCTGAACTAAGTTAAATGTGCCTGCTGTCGTTAACTGACTATTATTCCAGCTATAGTCCTGCGGCGGATTTGCCCACAATTCAGATAATTGCATTGAGCCTGTTTGCCTCGTACTAAGGCGCCAATCTGTTTTGAAGGACAGTGCTTCGGTTGATTTTGTGATTTCAACATTGGCCAAATCGACTTGGGTATCTAGCTTACTGCCTAAGGTTTTAAGCTTCACTTGAGGAAGTTTAATCGAAAGGGGATTAGCCAAGTGCACATCTTGCGGAATTTGAGTCAGCGGATAGTGCAGGGCTTCAGGCAATGTCAGTGCGATCCCTACTGGTGCATCTGTACTTTTGAGCCCCGATAGCAGCTTAGCGATTTGACTCGCTAGCGGATCAGGCACTTGCTCAGCTATCGGTTGAGATACTGGTTCAGATACTGATTGAGATGAAGGTTTAGCTAGTGATGCATTGAGCAGCTGCATCAATCGCTGTTGCTGGGCGGTATTGGGGCTCACAGCTAAGCTAAAGGGCTCTAGTTTTAGGTCAAGTTCGGCTAAATGCCCTGCAATCTTAAATGCGAGCTCAGGTTTTGGCGCAAGCTCGGGTTTAGGTGCAAGTTGCAGCGCTGCCAACTGATTAAAGGTCAGCTTTGGCTCGATTAACTGATGTTCACTGATAAGCTCGCCTGAGGTTAATGTGATACTGCTGTTGGATACCAATTGGCCTTGTAAATCAATTGCTAACGCTTGCCACTCTTTATCAAGCTCAGTTAACGGACTCAGTACACTGTCTTGCGCTTGCCTCAGGCTGATTTGATGTAAGCTTGCAAGCAGCGGCGCGAGCTGGATTTGACTCATGAGTTGCCATTTGTTGGTTTCGAGTGTGGCTTTAAGTGTGGCTATGCTTTCGCCTGCGTGACTAAACTCGCTGTTGATTTCCCCCGCACCGTTGAGGCTCAACTTGTCCATCACCAAACGATAGGCGGGTAAATCATTTTGGGTGTTGAGATGCTGGGCTTTGAGAATAAGACTGGTTTTTCCGATATCGATGAGTGGTAATGATTTGATATCTAAGACCAATGCGGGGCCTTGTTCATCGATGGCATTTCGATTGGGTAAAAACAGTGATTGCCCTAACTCGACTTCAATATTACCTGTGGATATTTGGGTGATTTTTTGAGTGAGGTAAGAGGCTTGGCTGAACTGTTTCAGTTCGGCAAAACTCTGTGGCCAGTCAAGTTTTAGCTGAATATTCAAATCATTAAGCTTGATATGGCTATCATGCACCCTCAGATTGGCAGAGGTAATTCGCCAATGTTCTAACTGACTTTGCCCTAATTCAATGTCAATCAGTTCGCTGTCCATACCTGTGAGGGCAAAATTTGCCGCCCGTATGATGAGTTGTTCAGCCTGGGTATTCACAATCCAAACAGTTAACGCCACGCCCGCCAAGATGCCCGTTAAGCTGGTCGCCAATAAGGTTTTTTTTAGGGGGAATTTACGGCGATTTTGCGCAGCAACATGAGTATCCGTTCCAAAATCTAAAGCACCACTGCGAGGGCCTGCAGATATCTCCGTTGCCTCGTGCTGAAGTGCCTTGCTATCAGAGGCATTGCCACGGCTTGGCTTGTTGTGGATTGGCATTGGGTTTGATATTTATCCTTTATTGAAAGAGCCCTGATCAAACTCGTGCTTTAGCAGTGCAAAAATACACGAATGTGTATATTTCATTGGCACTTTTAATTTGTTCGGTTACTTCGGAGCTTTTATATCGCGCACGAGCACCTGAGGCAGTTTAACACTCACGGGCTTAGCTGACTAATGTGAAAGGATCATTGAATAGACAAGCGCCTGCTGTCAATAGTTGAGGTTTTACAGGCTCTTGTACTTCATCTTTTATTCGAGCTAGCGAACTTTTGGTTAACTCACTCTTGGTGAGTGAATTGCGGCTAGCTAAATATCTGGGCGGCGATCACCACAATTCCGCAAAGTGTGGCGAGCATTAAGGCTAACTTTCCGCCCGCAACGCGGTAACCCATCGGCATATTGGCAGCGTCTCGCATCTGGCGTTGTGTCCACACCATGGTCACAGGTAAAAAGATGGCGAGGATCACCAGCGCAATCGCCGCGTAGCCTAGGGCGGCGATAAAACCTTGAGGGTAGAAGAGGGCAAAACCTAAGGGCGGTAAAAAGGTGATAGCCGCGGTTAAGCTTCGACCTGTTGCATTATCTTCTTGCCTTAAGCTTGAGGCCATAAAATCGAACAAACCTAAACTCACCCCTAAAAACGAGGTCGCAAGGGCGAGATCGGCAAATAGACTTATAGCGCTACTTAAGTATTCACTGTGCAGTACGCTCGCCAGTTGATTGATAAAGCTTGATAAACTCTGGTTTTCGAGCAATTGACTTTGGCTTAATACGCCTTGACTGCCCAGTTGCCACAAAAGGTAAATAACTAATGGCAAAGCCGAGCCAAACAACATGATCCTTCGCAGGGCTTTGACTTCAACGCCCAAGTAGCGCACCACTGATGGAATCGAACCGTGAAAACCAAAGGAGGTAAAAATCACCGGAATAGCCGTGATAATTAGGCCTTGGTTGAGCGGGAGTTCGAGCAAATGTGGGCTTTCAACCTGCGGCAGTAACAAGGCCAACATAAGCAATAATGCCAATAGCTTAAGGGCAAATAAACCGCGATTGATGAGATCCACACAGTGGGTTCCCATGCCCACAATGGCGCCAACCAGCAGGGTGAATAGGATTGCACCCGCCTGCGGTGGCAAATTTAGTCCTAGCCAAGTGCTCAGCTTTTGGTTCACTTGCTCACCGCCACCAGCAATGTAGGCGGCGCAGAGGGCGTACAGTAAAAACATCAAGGCGCTATTGGCGATCAACTGGCCCTTACGACCCAATAAGCGCTGCGCTAAGTGATTAAGACTGGCATCGCTGGGGGCGAATTGGTGGATTTCCACCATTAGCAGTGCCGTGTAGGCCATCAGCGCCCATAGGATGAGCATAATGGTGGAGGAGGTGCCAAAACCGAGTCCAGCCGATGCGATAGGCAAAGCCAACATGCCCGCGCCGATTGTGGTGCCGGCGATAAGCAGTAAACTGCCGAAAATTTTATTCTGTGTCATAACATGATCTCAAAAGCGTGTCGCAAGAAAAAGAGATAAAGACTTGATCCTAAAGCAACTGTCTTAAAGGATTTTGATGCGATTCAAGCACAAAATGATTTAAGCAAATGAGACAGTGGCGCTCAGCGGATCCGAAAGGATATGGCCACAATGGAAGGTCAGGCGAGGTGCCTATCTATGCCATTGCGGCTACAGATAGGGATAATAAAAGGGTGTGAAACACATAAAACTTGCCTTAGCGTGTGTTGAGTAAAAACGGATAAGTGTTTTGATGCTTTGCCTTAATAACCTAACGGCAACGGAGGTTACCATAGGGAACTGAACTGTACTTGTCAACCATTACAACAGTATTTTGATTATTTTTTGTCACAGGATTAAGGGGCAAGATATTCATTGCTCACACTGCGACAATGGCACTTGAGGGAATCGCGCGATAAAAAATGCCGCCGACTTGATTTAAGCGGGCGGCATTTTTAGCGGTAAAATCGATAGTAAGACATCAGGAACAGTAAGCAGATTATGCTTTGCTCTCTAGCGCCTTTTCATGTCTTGCCAGCAAATTTGCTGTGATGTCACTGAGGCTTAAGTTTTGATCTTCAAGCAATACCAGCAAGTGATAGATAAGATCTGAGGCTTCGTTAACCAGCTCTTCCTTATCGTGGGTCGCGGCGGCAAGGGCGGTTTCAAGGCCTTCTTCGCCAACCTTTTGGGCGATACGTTTTGTGCCGCGCGCAAACAAAGACGCCGTGTAACTGGAATCGGCATTTTGCCCTTTACGTGAGGTGATTAAGCTCGCGAGGTTGTTCAAGAAAGGGTGCGCATTGTCATCTAACCAGCAACTTTCGGTGCCTTTGTGGCAGGTTGGGCCGTTGGGGATCACTTGCACTAATAGGCTGTCGTTATCGCAGTCCTTATCGATAGCGACCAACCTTAGCGTATTCCCCGAGGTTTCACCTTTAGTCCACAAGCGCTGTTTTGAGCGGCTGAAAAAGGTGACATCACCTGTGCTCAAGGTTTTTTCCAGCGCGGCCTTATCCATATAACCGAGCATTAATACCTTGCCCGATAAGTGATTTTGGATAACGGCAGGAATAAGCCCATCCTGTTTGTCCCAATCCAGCTCGCTAAAATCCGATTTAGTGTGTGTTTGCGTTGACATAGTGTTCACTCTTAATTTGTTGATGCTTTTTAGCGACGTATTGTGGTTGCTAGCTCTTACTCATGCTCTTACTGTAGCGGTAGGCGCCATTAGCTCGCTATAAACGATTGACCGCGAGCGGCTAATTGCAATAGCTAGCGCCTAATCGCAATGCCTTCGGCCGCTAAATAGGCTTTTAACTCACCAATGTTGATAATCGCCTTGTGGAATACGCTCGCTGCCAGCGCCGCATCGACCTTGGCTTCAATAAACACATCACGGAAATGCGCCATAGTTCCTGCACCGCCCGAGGCAATTAACGGCACGTCGCAGATGGCGCGAACAAGACTTAACTGCTTGATATCATAGCCGCCGCGCACGCCGTCTTGGTTCATCACATTGAGCACGATTTCACCACAACCTCGTTTCTGTACTTCTTCAACCCAGTCTTGGGTGAACCACTGCGTATCCTTAGTTGCCGCTTCATCGCCGGTAAATTGCTTTACCTTATAGCTGTTGCTGGTGGCATCGAAAAAGGAGTCGATACCAATCACGATACATTGGCGGCCGAACTCGTCCTGCAGGCGCGAGATCAGACTCGGATCAGTTAAGGCGGGCGAGTTAATCGAAATCTTATCCGCCCCAAAGGCTAATAATTCACGGGCTTGGCTAATGGTTTTAATACCCCCTGCCACGCAGAAGGGAATATCAATCTGCTCGG
Organism: Shewanella sp. NKUCC01_JLK; assembly: GCF_019345615.1. Classification (NCBI taxonomy): domain Bacteria; kingdom Pseudomonadati; phylum Pseudomonadota; class Gammaproteobacteria; order Alteromonadales; family Shewanellaceae; genus Shewanella; species Shewanella sp. NKUCC01_JLK. Next base: position 8,630 of record NZ_JAHKRD010000005.1, read on the forward strand.
CCACGCGGCTCACCCAAGATTTATCGACCACACGTTCATGGGCGCTGGCGGTAATGTCATAAAACACCAGCTCATCGGCGCCTTCTTCGGCATAACGCGCGGCTAAGGGCACGATATCGCCGACAATTTCGTGATTACGAAACTGCACGCCTTTCACTACTTTGCCATCTTTCACATCTAAACAGGGGACTAGTCGTTTGGCCAGCATTGGATTGCCTCCGCCACGTTAAACTGATTGATAAGCAAGGCTTTACCGATAATGATGCCCGCAGCACCGCTGTCTCGCACGGCGCTCACATCATCAAGAGTTGCAATACCGCCGGAGGCTTGCCAAGCGATGTTGGGGAAGCTTGCTGCAATTTCTTGATAAAGCGCGGTATTGGCGCCCGTTAAGGTGCCATCACGGCTAATGTCAGTCACTAGCGCATGCTTTAAGCCGACAGTGCTAAAGGTTTCTACAAGGGATTCTAAACTCTTACCGCCGCCACTTTGCCAACCGGATACGGCGACCATTTTCTCGCCGCTCTGGTTGATATTGACATCGAGTGCGAGGCAAATCGCTTCGCTGCCGTACTTGATAAACCATTGTTTAACTAACTCAGGTTCTTTCACCGCAAGTGAGCCAATTACCACACGTTTTACACCGATAGCTAATAATTCAGTGACTTGTTCTTCAGTACGAATACCGCCGCCCACTTGAATATTGGCGTTTAGTCCTGCCACTAATTCACTGATAAGGCGAGTTTGGCGTTTAGCGGGATCCTTCGCGCCGGTTAAATCAACGATATGCAACCAGTTAGCGCCTTGTGCCTCGTAGGATTGCAGCTGCGCCAAAGGACTTAAATCAAAGGTGGTCTGCTGGTCGTAATCGCCCTGATAGAGGCGGACGACATTGCCATCAATTAAATCAATCGCAGGAATAATCATAAGCTCATATCCTTGATTGATTTGTTTATAAGTAATTTATTAATAAATACTTTTTTAATGAGTAATTTATTCATTGGTCAGCCTTCTTTACACCAGATTGGCCATCAGCAGAGTTGCTTTGCAGCGCTTTGTTCATCAGCGCTTTGTTCATCAGCGCTTCGTTCATCTGTAACTCGTCCATCAGTAAAAAGTTACGCAGAATTTGCGCACCCACGGCGGCACTTTTTTCGGGGTGGAACTGCACGCCCATAAAGTTGCCTTTGCCGATGGCGGCGCTAAAGTCTTCACCATAGGAACATTGGGCTAAGGTAAATTCACTCAACGGCGCGCGGTAACTGTGGACGAAATACACATAACTGCCATCTTCAATGCCCGTAAACAGCGGGTGAACGTTAGGGATTTTGGCTCCTTGTGAGTTTGTCGTAAGCTTAAGTTGGTTCCAGCCCATGTGCGGTAAAGGTAGGCTTTCAGCTTTGAGCAACTGCGTATCCAGCTCGCAAATGTCGGTCGGGATTATGCCTAAGCACTCGCAATCTTGACCTTTTCCGCCGCGCTCCTTAGAAATTGCCGCCAACATTTGCATGCCAAGGCACACGCCCAGCACAGGTTGAGTCAGGCCTTGAATGAGTTCGACCAAGCCTTTTTCATGTAAGGACGCCATGGCGGCTCCCGCCGTACCCACACCCGGCAGCACCACACGTTTTGCTGCTTTGATTTTGGCTTTATCGTCTGTGACCAACACCTTAGCGCCTAAACGCTCGAAGGCGAAACGTACTGAGTTTAAATTGGCACAGCCCGTGTCTATGATGACGGTTTCAGCATCTGGTGATGCATTTGCTGTTAATTGCGGGCTAGCTGTTAATAGAGTGTCTTGTTGCATCCTAACCTCTTAAACGATTTATGCTGATGCCTTAAAGCACGCCTTTGCTCGATGGCAGAATATCGCCTTCAACTTTAATTGCTTGACGTAGCGCGCGGCCGAGTACTTTAAACAGGGCTTCAACCTTGTGGTGATCGTTATCGCCTTCGGTCGACACATGCAGCGTACAGCGCAGGCCATCGGCAAAGGAGCGGAAGAAGTGCGGTACCATTTCAGTGGCCATTTCGCCGACGTGCTCACGCTCAAAATCGGCCGAGAATTTGATAAAAGGGCGGCCAGAGATATCCAGCAGACATTCACCCTTGGCTTCGTCCATCGGCAGACTAAAGCCGAAACGGGCAATACCGCGTTTGTCGCCGAGCGCTTGGCGCAGGGCATCACCTATGGCCAGCGCAGTGTCTTCGACGCTGTGGTGATCGTCGATTTCCAGATCGCCATCGACTTTCACATCCATTCTAAAATTACCGTGGGTAGCAATTTGATCGAGCATGTGGTCGAAAAAGCCAATGCCAGTGTCGATTTTGCCTTTAACAGGGCTGTCGAGATCCACTGTCACGCGTATATCGGTTTCTTTGGTGGTACGCACGACCGTGGCGGTGCGGCCTTTATTCAGCAGTGAATCGGCGATGGCGTTCCAGCCCAACGTTTCGCGTTGATATTTCAGGCTTTTAATGCCCATGGCATTGCCGAGTTCCACATCGGTCTCGCGATCGCCAATCACCGCCGATTGGGTGAAATCGATGCAGCCTTGGGTGAGATAGTCTTTTACTAGCCCAAGCTTAGGTTTACGGCAGCTGCAATTTTCATCATTAAAGTGCGGGCAAATCACCACATCTTCAAAGTTAACCCCTTGGCTTTTGAGGATTTGCATCATCATATTGTGGGGCGCGTCGAAATCTTCCTGCGGGAAAGACGGTGTGCCAAGGCCGTCTTGATTGCTGACCATGACTAAACGAAACCCAGCCTTTTGCAGACGTAGCAAAGCGGGGATCACCTGTGGCTCGAACACTAATTTCGCTAGACTATCGACCTGTTTGTCGGTGATGGGCTCTTCAATCAAGGTGCCATCGCGGTCGATAAACAGAATTTTTTGTGCAACGTTCGGGATAAATTGTGGGTTCATGGCTCTACCTTCAAATTCAATTCGTTTAGCTAATGCTTAACCTGATTTAACTTTCAGCGCCGCATTCGCTTTTTATTAGTTTTTTATGATCAGAGATTTATTATCAGTGACTTATTATTCGTTTTCTGATGACTGCTCAGTGCGTTGCGATTCAAATAAATTCACTAACACATCGGTATCCGCCTTTGAACTAAAGCTAAAGCGGATAGCTTTGGCAAGCCTTGGGTCTTTGTAAGCGCGGGCGACAACACCGCTGCCTTGCAGTAACGCAGCGACCTTGGCGACATCATCAAATTCAGCCAGTACATAATTGCCGTTAGGCTTAAGCACGCGGGCGCGGGACTCTGAACTATTCGATTTTGAACAATATGCGCTGATCGCCACTGTGAGTCTGGCACCTTGTTCATTCAATTGTGCGACTTGCACTTTCATCCTTGCAACGCCTGCGCTCGATAGCGCCTGGGTGGCGACTTCACTCACGGGCAGCGGCACTGGATAGGGGGCAATCACGCGCATAATGATTTCGACCACTGCCTCGTTTGCCAGCATAAAACCACAGCGTGCGCCGGCGAGAGCAAAGGCTTTTGACAGGGTGCGCAGTACCACCAGATTCGGATAGCTTTCCAGCAAATCCGCCACACTGTATTCGGGGCAAAACTCAATATAGGCCTCATCGATCACCACAAGCGCATCGGGCAGGGCTTTGATTGCTTGCTCGATAATGGCTTTGTCGATCACAGTCCCGGTTGGATTATTGGGATTGCAGATAAACACCAGTTTTGCGCCGCGAACGTCCTCGGCATAGCTTGTCGGTAAGCCATATTCTGCACTGAGATTTAACGCTTTAACGCCCACATTAAAGGTGTTCGCGCTGATGGCATACATGCCGTACGTCGGGCCAAAGCAGGCAATGCTGTCGACGCCTGGTATACAAAAGGCGCGAATTAACAGTTCAATCGCTTCATCGGCGCCGCGGCTGGCAACTATCTTGCTGGCGCTTACGCCGCTGTATTCGCTGTAGGCACTGATAAGTTGCGGCGGTTGGCATTCTGGGTAACGATTCAATTTTGATAAATCGAGCGCTGCCGTATCGACATTATTGAACGGCGATTCGTTGGCATTGATCCAAATATCACCACGGCCGCCCAGTCTGCGGGCACTCTGGTAGGGCGTTAAATCCAGTAATTCAGGGCGCGCTAGGCGCTCAGCTAACGTTAGCGGCGCCGGTGCTAACGTCGATGCTAATGCTACGGGTTCTGCTGTCTTTTCCATGCTGCTCACTTGGCTCATTTTCTTCACTCACATCTCATTAAGCGGATCATTTCTCTAGGCTAGCTAAACGTACTGCGACGGCATTTTTGTGCGCATCGAGCAATTCGTTACTGGCTAACGTCATGACCGCTTGCCCCAATCCGATTAAGCCCTTAGCACTGAGTTCCTGCACGGTAAAGCGGCGGCTAAAGTCGGCTAATGACAGGCTCGACACGGCGCGGCTGTAACCGTAAGTCGGCAGCACGTGGTTGGTGCCACTGGCATAATCGCCAACAGATTCAGGTGTATAAGCGCCTAAAAATATCGACCCCGCGGCGCGAATATTTTTCAATACCTCACGGGGAAAGCGCGTTTGGATGATCAAGTGCTCAGGCCCATATTGATTAGAAACCTGCGCGGCTTGCTGCATATCGTCAACAACAAAAGTGCGACTGCTGAGGAGCGCCGTTGCCGCGATATCACAACGCGGCAGTGCAGCGAGCTGTCTTGTCAGTGCGTCATTCACGCCATCGGCGATAGCTTGCGAATCCGTTACTAAAATCACTTGTGAATCAGGGCCGTGCTCAGCTTGTGAAAGCAAATCGGCGGCGATAAATTCGCAATTGGCGTCGCTATCGGCAATCACCAACACCTCAGAAGGACCAGCCGGCATATCGATACACACAGTGCAGCGGCCATCCTGTGACACTAAGCGTTTAGCTTCAGTCACGTAGCGATTACCTGGGCCAAAAATCTTATCGACCGTGGGAATCGTTTCTGTGCCAAAGGCCAGTGCCGCAATGGCCTGCGCGCCACCCACTTGATAAATTTCAGTGATCCCGCAGGCATTGGCGGCATAGATAATGGCATCGTTGATCGGCGGTGGGCTGACCAATACTCTTTGTTCGCAGCCGGCGATCTTGGCGGGCAGGGCGAGCATCATCACGGTAGAAATTAATGGCGCGCTGCCACCGGGGATATATAAACCCACTTTTTCAATCGGTTCGCTACGTAGCTCGCAGCGTACTCCCGCCTCGGTTTCCATATCAATCGGACGAAATTGCTGGGCGCTGTGAAACACATCTATATTCGCCATGGCTTTGGCGATCGCCGCTTTCAGCTCTGGTGATACCCGTGCGCTTGCTGCAGCAATCTCGGCTTCACCCATGCGCAGCTCGCCACTTCCTTGTCCATTTAATTTTTTGGTCGCGCTATTGAAGCCATCAAACTTTTGATTAAATTCGGCAATGGCGGCATCACCCCGCGTTGCCACTGCATCGATAATGGCGCGAACGCTTTGCTCTAAGCCGCTGTCACCAATTAAAGGCGAGCGTTTCAGCGCCGTTTTTTGCTCGGCGGTTGATAAGGTTGACCAAGTTAGGATTTCCATACATTACCCCATCATTTTTTCGATTGGCATCACCAGAATCGAGCTGGCACCGAGTGCGGTCAGCTGTTCCATAGTATCCCAGAACAAATCTTCGGTACTGACGGCGTGGATAGCAACGCGGTTAGTATCATCATTTAATGGCAATACGGTTGGGTTTTCCGCGCCGGGCAGCAGGGCGACGATTTGATCTAAGGTCTCGGTTGGCGCGTGCAGCAGGATATATTTGCTCTCACGGGCGCGGATAACGCCATTGACGCGGGACAGAATTTTGTCGATGAGTGCTTGTTTAGTCGGTGTTTGGGTTTGGGTCGATTGAATGATGCAGGCCATAGAGCGGTAAATCACTTCAGTTTCGTATAAACCGTTGGCCTCTAAGGTGGCGCCCGTTGACACGAGATCACAAATCCCATCGGCAAGGCCGGCACGCGGGGCGACTTCAACCGAGCCTTTTAACATACAGTCGCGATAAGTTATGCCTTTTTGTTGCATAAAACGGCGCAGAAGGTTCGGATAAGAAGTGGCGATGCGTAATCCTTCTAACGAGGAGGCATCGGCGTAACTGAATTCTGTTGGTACGGCTAACGAAAGGCGACATGATCCGAAATCTAACTGACGCAGTTTGAGACAATCTGCGGGTTTGTTCAGAGTTTGACGCTCGATTTGTTCTTCTTCGAGCACGTTTTCACCTATGATCCCCATATCGACTACGCCGTCCATCACTAGACCTGGGATATCGTCATCACGAACGCGCAGTAAATCGATAGGCATATTGTCAGCATGAGCGATAAGGCGTTGTTCATTAATGGAAAATTTAACACCACAGCTTTTTAGTAGCTGCTGAGAATCAGTAGAAAGACGGCCAGATTTTTGGATGGCGATGCGTAAACGGTTCGATTCAGTCATAGTGTTATCTCGCTCAAAAGTATCAAAATTAAAAGATTCAAAAGTGTGTGTTTAATCGGTTTAATACGCCTTGCCATTCAATGGGCTCTAGCTAAGGTCTTTAGTTAAGTGCTCTTTGCTAACGTATTGATAATTTATTAAATATCTAAAGTTGCTTATTTAAATTAAAACCCAAATTAACGCCTAAATGCAAAAACCCCCGGAATTCCTTCCAGGGGTTTATGATCATCTTGAATCAGTCCGCCAGAAGGATATAGTCCTCCGGCAGTGAGCGTCCGAAGGCTACCGCATATGGTGGTGATGGTGGTGGATAGCGTTCAGTAGTTGGCTCATTTTACTTTCTCGGTATTTAACTTTATTGACTTAACTGCTCGAAATACAGTGAAGCGCTGAATTCGTTGTTACGGACGTCTATCCGTATAAGTGGATTTAAACTAACCGCTTTTATGAGCCTTTGCAACAGTCAATTTGAATTAAATGAGAATATTTATGCGTTTTTGTGAAAGGTAGAGGGTTATCGTTAAATAAAGTTATTGAGCATTTTTGTTGGGGGGATGTTGAAAGTGGATGGAAATGTGTTGGAAGTCGTGCAGGGGAACTGTAACTTGAGTTGTGAGCATTTGCTGATATTCATTAATACAGGCTTGCCATGGTGTTCACTCACCGACTCGCAGCCAGTCCGTCCTTGGATGCTCGACCGCCCCGTCCATGGGGCGGACGGTCGTCTCGCTAATCACCATGGCCTACCTTTTTAGCATTAGCATAAACTATAGGTTTTAAGGAGACACGCAGCACGCTTTTGGACAAAAGCGCGGAAGATCTATTACTCACAATCGTCTAGTTCACATTACGATAAGTAAGTATGGCGAAGGTCAAAAAACGTAGACATTGCTGAGGTCAATTCTAACTAGATGGCCAAATTAACCGTACCACTACAAACAATGGGTGGCTTAGAAAAACTTGAATAACATCGATTGTTAGATGTGTTCATTTATGATGAATGTATAAAACGGCGTAGTTTCATCCTCGATTAACTCACGTACTGAATTAAGCTGTAATCGTTTTGATACCGCTTTAAAAAAGCGCAAAGCCAGTTCATTTTCTTTGAACGTAGCGACCAGTATTGGTGTGCTAATCTGCTCAAATATTTGACGGACTACTTCGAGCGCAATCCAACCACCGCGATATTTAGGAAGAATAAAGAGGTCAGCCAGTTCCCAGATAAGCCTTTTTTCATCTTCAACCCATTCTAGTAGAACAAAGCCTATCAATACTTCATTTACCCAAATGAGGTAGGCTTTTGCCTCTTGTGAGTTAACATAGGATTCAAGATCTGAGGCTGTAGAGCCATCATATAACCCATCAATGCCTATATCTTCTTTACTCCAAGATGTTGAATCAAAATAATAAAGTTGGAGCAGACGTTGTAGCGTTGTGGTGTCACTTGTTTTTAAATTGATAAGACTAACGTTTGACATCATTCATCCTGATTACCTGCGTCTTAGTATTGATGCTTGGGCACTGAAACATCCTGTTATCGAGCGTATATAATGGTATAGAGTTTTGCTTTGCTGAGGTAGCTTATTTATTTCAAATGGTTAGTGGCAGGCTGAAATCGACAGAAGTTTGCGAACCGTTACAGCTAGCGCACATGCTTTGGCGGATGCTAGCAAATACCGACGTTTAAATTGGCGTTAATTACGCGGCTAACTTGTAGTCTTATCTCAAATCAGCATAATGCTTCGAGCTGTTAAGCTTAACGCTATTGTTTACGGCAGTGGCATGCGGTACTAACCATTGTTTGTGCTTATAAAGTTTCACTATGCATTCGCTCAGTAATTTATTGTGTGGACTTGCAGTACTGTTTTCACTGACGTTCCTAACACCTTGATAAAGGATTGATTCTCCCTTTGACTCGCTCCCGCCAACCGACATCAAAGCATGTTTCCTCTAAAGAAACTGTCGCTAAGCCTTCTGCTTTAAAAGGCGCCGCTGCGGTGAGTCGACTCGCGTCCGAAGTGCAACGCGCATTTTTGCCCGATGGAGTATTGTCTAAACATATTCAAGGATTTAGTGCGCGAACAAGCCAGATGCAGATGGCACAGGAAGTGAGTGAGGCGATAGCGGCGAAGGGGAATGTAGTAATTGAGGCGGGTACGGGGGTAGGTAAAACCTTTGCGTATTTGATCCCCGCGATATTGAGCGGTAAGCAAGTCATCGTCAGTACGGGCAGTAAAAACTTGCAAGAGCAGTTGTTTTTTAAAGACTTACCCGCGCTGGTCGCCATGTTGGGGATTGAGCCTAAACTGGCTCTACTAAAGGGCCGCAATAATTATCTGTGCCAGTGGCGACTCGATAAGCAAATGAGCGAGGCGACACATATCGATGCGCGTTTGTTGGATGATTTGTTGAAAATCAATCAGTGGGCGAGCACCTGTAAAGATGGTGATATTGGCGGTTTAACCTCAGTGCCTGAGAATTCTTCGGCGCTGCCACTTGTGGTCAGCACTAAGGAAAGCTGTATTGGTAAGCGCTGCGATTTTTACGATGCCTGCTTTACCCGCAAGGCGCGCAGCCGTGCTCTGGATGCTAAAATCATTGTGGTTAACCACCATTTATTTTTCGCCGATAGCGTACTGAAAGACACGGGCTTTGCCGAGTTATTACCCGATCCTGATATGGTGATTTTCGATGAAGCGCATTTATTACCCGATATTTGCGTTAACTATTTTGGCCAGCAATGTTCGAGTCGTACTATCGATGATTTCATTCAAAAGCTACTCGCTATTTATCAGACTGAACTCAGTGATACTGGGCAACTCGCCCAATTTTGCCAGCGTTGCCTCGCTAAATTAAGTGATTGGCATAATCAGTTATATTCCTGCGGCGAATCCGATTGGCGTTTAGTGCTGGGCAATAAAGCGCTCGCAGGGGCGTCATGGGATTTATTAGCGGAATTAACTGCGCTGCAGAATTTATTAATGGCCCATATTGGCCGCAGTGAATTGTTAGATGATATCGCCATTAAGTTGGCTGAGCTGAATAACAAGCTCAGTGTGTTTTTTAACTGCGATAATAATCTGGCGGCCTACAGCATCGAATTTGGCAGTCGCTTTGTGGTGCTACGAATTTCACCAATCAATATTGCCCGTGAGTGCCAACAGTTATTTGTGCCCGAAACCAGCTGGATATTTACCTCGGCAACTTTGCAGGTTAACCGCAGTCTTGTTCATTTTGCCCGAGAAATGGGTATCGTCGATGCGCAGCAAAGCATTCTCGACAGTCCCTTCGATTATCCCCGCCAAGCGGTATTTTGTGTGCCTAGACAACTTGGGAACGTGACCAATCAACAGCAAGCGTTAAAGCAGCTGGTGGATGTGTGCGTGCAAGCGATAGATGCGGCGCAGGGACGGACTTTTATTTTATTTACCAGCCATAAAATGCTCGAACAAGCGGCGCTGGCATTGCGAACTCGCACTCAGTATCCGCTGCTGGTACAAGGCCAAGCGGGTAAACAGAGTCTGCTGACTAAGTTTCGCCAACTCGGCAATGCGGTATTGCTCGGCACCAGTAGTTTTTGGGAAGGGGTGGATGTGCGCGGCAAATTGTTAAGCTGCGTGATTATCGACAAATTACCTTTTGTGTCGCCCGATGAGCCCCTGTATCGCGCCCGAGCCGACAATGTGAGTCGTCAGGGACTCGATCCTTTTACTGAAGTGTCGTTACCGCAGGCGATTATTGCGCTGAAACAAGGTGTTGGGCGTCTCATTCGCGATGAAAAAGATCGCGGTGTGCTGATCCTTTGCGATAATCGCATTGTGAATCGCTACTATGGCCAAGCTTTTTTAAACTCGCTGCCGCCGATGGCACGCACCCGTGACCTAGAAAAGGCATTGGCGTTCTTGAGAACAATCCCCTGAGATTCGTCTATGGTTTACCTAGCATACTTAAATTTGTCCTATTTGCCGGATATGGGATTCTGAGCTAAGTATTGAGCCGTTACACATATTGTAAGGATATAAAAACGGAGGTAAAAATTGCCACCTGTGAGCAATAGATGGCAAACACCCTTGGAGGTTGGGTCAAGTGGCATCCTGCCTAATGGTTCCATTCAAAATAAATAATTCTTCGGCCTTTGGTTTTAGATTTTTAGTGAATTAATGGCATTCTTTGCAAGCATCTGCTGGTGCTTTTTCTTGATGAGCGATATGGCAATTGGTGCATGTTAAAACGCCATCATGTTTAGTATGAGCTTCACCTGCGAGAGTTTTCATTTCTCCATGGCATGATACACATTGCTGATTTTCAAAAACATAATCCGCTGAAGGTTTTTTATCTTTATGGCAGGATTCACAGTCAGATCTTTCAGAATGACTGTCGGCAAGTGATACCGCCATTAAATTAGTTGAAAAGCACAGTGCGCACATTAGCATCATCTTTTTAAGCATGTTATTTTCCTTTTTTATTGTTGGTTAAATCATCATTCTGAAGCGAGTAAATCATATATCTAGCTATGAAATATATAACTTGAAGTTGGAACTGTATTTTTCTCGTTGTTTTATTAGTGATATAAACGGAAAGATAATATCGCTTTTGCTTGGTGCGTAAGTTTAATAATCGATAATTTTACACCTCAAGCTTTAGCAGTCTTGCGTGTGTATAATAGTTTTTTAATATGACAAAACCTTGATCGTTATCAAAGGTTAACGGGTGAGTTATTTTTTAGCGTTAAAGTATGATCAAGGTTATATTGCGGAATGTAAAAGACTAATGATTTAAATCTGGATTGTGTAATTTATATTTTTGATGTTTATTTAAAAATTCTATATTTTAGAAAATATATTTATTTTACTTTTTCTAGCCGAATGTGTGACATTTATTTTGGTCTTAAAACAATAGGCGAAGCCAAAACGGGCTTCGCCTATGATGTTTAATGTTGAGTAGCAGAGCTATAATTACACATTAATTTCTGGCTTGTAGAGCTTAGAAACTTGCAGTTACCCCAGCATAAATACTGCGACTCTTTTGAATATAATCAAGGTCGGTGGCAACTTGGTCACGTTCAGAATCCGTTAGGTTAGTCACGCCAAGCTTCAGTTTAAACATAGGATTAATTTGATAATTCGCACCTATATCGAGCGAGCCATAACCCTCTGATTTGACATTGGCTCGCAAATACTGCTCGCCAGTATAATGGTAGGCGATAAAGGTGGATAAACCATCGAATGCCTGCCATTGCAGTTTTAGGTTATAGCTGTCGTCCGGTGTTAAGGTAAAAGGCGCGCCATTTTGCTTATCTTCGGCATTGGTTTTACTGTAATTACCGTTTAGGCTGAGATCTTGAGTTAAATTGTACCAAGCTTGTAATTCCCAACCAGTGATCTTGGCTTCGTTAACGTTTTGGTAAGTTAATACTGTACCAGGGACTCTATTCCAAGTTTCGGTGATAATTTTATTTTCTACATCGTTATGGAAGTAGGTGACCGAGCCACCAAAATCCGTGGTTTGATATTGGGTCGATAACTCATAGTTCACTGAGGTTTCGGGTTGAAGATCAGGATTTCCCGCAACGGTACAGGCGCCACGACAAGCGGGGATAATATAATCGGCTTGGGATTGCGCCATATTTGGCGCTTTAAAGGCTTTGCCGCCACCACCTTTAATGACCCATTCAGAGCTTAAGTTATACACTAAATACAAGCGTGGGCTAAATTCGGTGCCGTACACATCGTGGTGATCGACGCGCCCACCTAAGGTGATATTGAGTTCGCCTAAGCTAAATTCATCTTGTAGATACAATGCCGATTGGCTGTCGTCTAAGGTGCCATCACCTAAAATATTGCGGCTATTTTCGAGCTGGGTCCAACGGTATTCTGCACCGCTGGTTAACATGTGATCGCCAAGCAGGACAGTGGTTTGACCGTCGAGATTGTGGTTGGTTTGGGTGATATTACCTATCTCGGCGATTAACGCTGAGTCGTCAGTCACCTCAACATTTTCATAGTAATAGCGCAGGCGAGTGTCGCCCCAGTTCCAGTGGCCATTATGGGTCAGACCTGAACTTATCCGCTCCGCTTGTTGGTTATTGGTGAGAATCGTGCCGTAGTTATTCCAATCAGACTCGCGTTCATCGTTGGCGTAACTTAAGTCAAATTGCAGATCTTGCTGGTTATCAATCAGCCATTGTAAATTGGCGAGGGCGCTGATTTCATCTCTGTCTTCTAGCGCATCAATAGTGGGTTTTAAGTCCGAGCGCCATGCATCGCGTTTATTGCTGTCGACGATTAAGTTTGCCAGTAATTTATCTTTGATCAGCGCGCCACTGCTGTAGAAATTGTACTTAGTGCTATCGCCACCCTTGCCACTGGTAGGTGCATCGTATTGCACGCCAACGCTGGTTTGCCAGTCTTCAGTCGGTTGACGCAGTATGACGTTAACCACACCGCCTAAAGCTTCTGAGCCGTATAGGGATGACATAGGCCCACGCACAACTTCGATACGTTCAATGGCAGACATTGGAATAGAGGACAAGTCAAAATCGTTGCCATAACCAGAGGTTAATGCTTCGCGGGAGTTAATGCGGCGGCCATTAATCAAGATTAAAGTGTAATCTGAATCTAAACCTCGCAGGCTGATCTCATTGCGGCCATAGGGCGTGCCTTCGCTGATGTTCACACCCTGTAAATAACGGACTGCGCTAGCAAGATCGTCTATGACTAGCGCTTCAAGTTCACTGCGGTTAATCACGGACACTGAAGCGGGCGCCGAAAGCTCCGAGTGTTTAGTTTGTGTTGCTGTGATCACCATGCGTTCCATTTCTGGCGTGGTATCTTGCGTATTTGCAGCACTAGCCCATGCTGCAGGTAATAACAAACATAAACCAATAGCGCGTGATAGCTGGCTCAACATAGGTGTCTGTGTTGCATGAGATAGATGCGAGGTTTGGCGAGTGCGACGGATAAAGCGGGGCATATCATTCTTCCTTCGGTAATTTTGGCGAATGATAATTATTCTTAATTATAGCTTCAAGCTTGGATGTCTCTCTTTTGTGTAAAGGCAGTGTAAATTTTTAGTGTTTAATAACAGCGTGATAGCCCGTATATTCGACGTGTTGCTCGCTGGCATGGTCATCCTGATTGAGTGTATTGAGCATAAGGCACTGAGTATGACGATCTGAGTCTGACTGTCGTCGGATAAATCACTAAAAAATAGTGAGAATAATCAGAAACTATCACCGCACAAAACAGCATAACGTAATATTAAGCCATATCGATATGATTAATATGGATATTTAAACTGGCATAAGCTTTGCTGGCGATGTGACTTTATGTTTCGTGGTGCATTCATGTTTGTGACGTGAATAGTCGCCATACAAAATGTATTGCCAATATTTACGGAGAGAATATGAATCCAGTATTTTATAGCTTAGCCACAGTCGCTGTTTTAACTTTGTCACTCGCCACTACCGAACCTGCTGTTGCCACAGATGCGCCCGCATTAGCTAAAGCAGCATCAGTTAAAACGGCAGGGGCTCCACAAGCTGACATTGCGCAGCCCGCAGCTGCACTTACAGACACTTTATCTACCCAAATTGCAGCGGTGGATTTTGCTGTGTTCGACAGTTTCAATAAGTGTTCAGCCCCTGCTGAACTCAAGAAACACGCGGCGTTTTTCACTGAAGATGTAGAGTTTTACCACGACACGGGTGGCGTGACGTGGAACCGCAAGGACATGATCGCTAATACCGAAAAATATGCCTGTGGCCATTACCGCCGCGAGTTAGTTGCGGGCACGATGAAAGTGTTTCCGGTGAAAGAGTTTGGCGCGATAGAGCAAGGCGTTCATCGTTTTTGCAGCTTTGAAACCGGCAATTGTGAAGGTCTAGCCGACTTTGTCATTGTGTGGCGCAAACAGAACGAACAGTGGAAAGCTACCCGAGTGCTGAGCTATGGGCACAGAACCGCCGAGGCCAAAACGGACTAAACCACTCAACCAAAGCTAGCTTTTAACAAAAAGCTAGTCTCTAACAAAATGCAGTAGTCGATTATTGGCGGGCATAGCCACATCTTGCTTCAGCGTTAAGCCTTGCTCGCTGGCTAAACTGCAAATCCATTCAATATCGCGAATGCCGCTGGCGGGATCCCGCTGTTTTAAAAAGGCATCAAACTGGCGATTGCTGTCACTGCTAAATTCGCCTTGGTAGTTAAAGGGGCCGTAAATGCACAGGGTCTTGAGTTGGGGGAGATACAGACCAAGGCCAGTAAAAAACGCTTCAACCATATTTTTGCTCATAATATGCAAAGTGTTTGCAGTAAATACGCCATCAATATCAGGTGTTAATCCCTCCACTGGCCATGACACAGTGACATCAAGGGTAAGTGGTAAGCGTAGGTTTGCCGCTGCATTGGGTAGCTTGCCTTCATGCATACACCTTGCGGTAATGACCTCAATATATTCAGCTTGATCGCTGGTTTGCCAGATTAGAAGGGGAAGATTTGCTGCAAAATACACAGCATGTTGCGCTGTGCCACTGCCGATTTCGAGTACATGTTGGTTGAGTGAGAATGCTTGTGTTAATACCGCTAAAATCGGCGCTTTGTTGTTTTCACACGCTTGGGAAAACGGCAATTGGACAAGTGGCTGGGTAATTGGCATTAGTGGCATAATGGACTCTAGGTTGCTGAGATAAAAAGAGGATGACGCCGCACAAGCCTATCTTAAACCAGCAAAAAGTATAAGGCTTAAAAGATAAAATCAGCCGCGCCTTAACATTCGGAGTCTCTATCTTAGGTACCTTAATTTTAGAGCCTTAATTTTAGTGCCTTAATTTTAGGTACCGCCATTTCAGAAGCTTCCATCTCAAGCACCTCCATTTCAGGTTCTTCAAGAGGAGCCTGCAGCCAGCTCAACTCCCTTTGTCATGTCCTGCAAATAGTTATCGCAATTCACTGTTGACCTCGATCTCAACTCAGATATACTCACAAATTCTGAACGCTTGTAAAAAATATAAAACAACGTCGGTATAATGCCGCGTTAAAACGAGTGTCCTAAAACTGAGTGTCCAGAAGAACTGAGAGCCCAGAACTAAGACTTAACACTCACTTTCAGCCATCAACTTTCAACATCAAGGAATGACTATGCCAACAGAGCGTTGCGCCTCCTACTACAATGCCACCATTGACCAAGAGTCAGATTATCCTTCGCTTGAAGGCGACATTCGAGTCGATGTGGCGATTGTTGGTGGCGGTTTTACCGGCGTGGCAACGGCGTTGGAATTATCTGAGAAGGGCTACAAAGTGGCGCTTATTGAGGCCAATAAAATTGCGTGGGGCGCGACCGGACGCAACGGCGGGCAGGTGACGGGCAGTTTGTCCGGCGATGTTGCGATGACAAAACAGCTGCGCCGCCAAATTGGCAATGAAGCTGAAGATTATGTGTGGAATTTACGTTGGCGCGGTCATGACATTATTAAAAACCGGGTGGCCAAGTACGGCATAAACTGTGATTTAAAGTTTGGTCATATCCAAACTGCTTACCAGCCAAAGCACATGCACGAGCTTAGGGCTATGCATAATGAGGCGCAGCGCCGCGGCATGGGTGAATTTATGACGCTGGTATCCGCCGATGAAATGCCCGCCTATTTAGGCTCGCCCTTGTATCACGGCGGCTTGGTCAATCGGCGCAATATGCATTTACACTCTGTTAATCTATGCCTTGGTGAAACCCGCGCGGCAGCAGGTCTTGGGGCATTAATCTTTGAACACTCACCCGTACTTGATATTGAAGAAGGCGATGTGGCGACTGTTGTCACTGCCAAGGGAAAAGTGCGCGCCAACAGTGTGCTGATCGCCGGTAATGCTTACCATAAACTCGCCCGTCCAAAACTGCGCGGTATGTTATTTCCTGCGTCCTTAGGCAATTGCGCCACTGCGATTCTGCCCGATGATATCGCTTTGCAAATCAATCCGCAGGATTTAGCCGTGTACGATTGCCGCTTTGTACTGGATTACTATCGCCTGACCGCGGATAAACGGCTGATGTTCGGCGGCGGCACTAACTACAGCGGCCGCGATCCTAAAAATGTGGCGGCGGAATTACGGCCCGCAATTGAACGTACGTTTCCACAATTAAAGGGCATTAATATCGAATTTGCCTGGGCCGGAATGGCAGGAATTGTGATTAACCGTATCCCGCAGCTCGGCAAAGTGTCGCCTAATGTGTTCTATTGCCAAGGATATTCTGGGCACGGAGTGGCGACATCGCACATTATGGCCGAGATCATGGCCAATGCGATGGACGGGCAATTACGTGAATTTGATTTGTTTGCCGCCATGCGCCATATCCGCATTCCTTTAAATGAATGGTTCGGCAATCAAGCGTTGGCGTTAGGCATGTTGTATTACACTTTGCGGGAAAACTGGCGCTAGTTTGCGCCGTGTTGTCTGCTACCAATCAATCTGCTCAAACAGTATTTAATCCTGTTCGATGAGCTTTTCGGCAAGGTAATCGACCAATACACGGATCTTAGCCGACAGGTGGCGGTTTTGCGGATAGAGTGCCCAAATGCCTTCTTTGGCTTCGCGGTGACTGTCAAGGAAGGAGAGCAACCGTCCGGTTTGAATATCTTCTTCAATATAATAATCAGGCAGTTGAACTATCCCTATGCCCTTTAGTGCCGCATCCCTTAATGCGTATCCACTGTTACAATTGAGATTGCCGCGGACTTTAATATTGCGCTCGCGGCCATTTTCTACAAAGCGCCAGTAATTATGATTACCGATCAAACAATTGTGCTGGCTAAGTTCTGATAAGGTATGGGGCTGACCGTATTTTTCCACATAGCTTGGTGAGGCGGCGACATAGTGGGTACGGCTGCTGAGCGGTTTGGCCATCAAACTCGAATCTGCGAGTTTTCCGAGGCGAATGGCCAGATCATAACCGCCTTCAATCAAGTCCAAGGTGCGATTGGTCAAGTCGACGCTAAATTCAACGCTGGGATATTGCACCATAAAATCATTGAGTAATGGCATGATAAATTTCTCGCCATAGGCGACGGGCGCCGTGAGCTTGACTAAGCCTTGGGGTGAGTCCTTTAGGTTTGAGATGGCGCGCTCGGCTTCTTCTAACCCCGTTTGTAATTGGCGGCAGTGACGATAATAAATCGTGCCTTCTTCGGTTAACGACACTTTGCGGGTTGTGCGGTAAAAGAGTTTTGTGCCGAGGCGGTTTTCTAAGGTGCTCACTTGGCGGCTAACGTGGGCGGTGGAGATATTCAGCCGCTGCGCCGCTAGGGTAAAACTTTCGGCCTCAGCCACCGCGACAAATTCAGAAATGCCGTCCCAGAGATACATTGTTGTTACTCAGTAAAAATGAATTGCTTGAATACTAGATTGTCTCTCGCTGAGAAACAAATACAATCCTCCTATTCAGTAGCATCAGTGCAATGGTCGCAAGAATTTGCTTGGCCTGAATTGAATTTATGATACACCAATGACTTACTCCTATTACCTATTCAAGGGACGTAACAATGTCGAACGAAAAACCGCAGTTTATTAAATCAAAGGCCGCTGTTGCTTGGGGGCCAGGAGAACCACTTAAGATTGAAGAAGTGGATGTGATGTTACCTAAAGCGGGCGAAGTCTTAGTGCGCATTGTGGCTACAGGCGTGTGTCACACGGATGCCTTTACTCTGAGCGGCGACGATCCAGAAGGGGTATTCCCGGCGATTCTTGGCCACGAAGGCGGCGGTATCGTTGAGCAAGTAGGCGAGGGGGTGACCAGTGTACAAGTGGGCGATCATGTGATCCCACTTTATACCCCAGAGTGCGGCGAGTGTAAGTTCTGCCTATCGGGCAAAACTAACCTGTGCCAAAAAATTCGCGCGACCCAAGGTAAAGGCTTAATGCCCGATGGCACCACGCGTTTTTATCTTGATGGCAAGCCTATTTTCCATTACATGGGCTGCTCGACCTTCTCTGAATATACTGTGTTACCTGAAATCTCATTGGCTAAAGTCAATAAGAGCGCACCATTAGAAGAAATTTGTCTGCTGGGTTGCGGCGTGACCACTGGTATGGGCGCTGTGATGAACACGGCCAAAGTGGAAGAAGGCGCAACCGTGGCGATTTTCGGCCTCGGCGGTATCGGTTTATCGGCGATTATCGGTGCTACTATGGCCAAAGCCAGTCGCATTATCGCGATTGATATCAACGAATCTAAGTTCGAGTTAGCCAAAAAACTCG
Source organism: Shewanella sp. NKUCC01_JLK (assembly GCF_019345615.1). NCBI lineage: Bacteria > Pseudomonadati > Pseudomonadota > Gammaproteobacteria > Alteromonadales > Shewanellaceae > Shewanella > Shewanella sp. NKUCC01_JLK. The sequence continues at coordinate 27,346 of NZ_JAHKRD010000005.1, forward strand.
GCGCGACCGATTGCATCAACCCTAAATTACTCGATAAGCCTATCCAAGAGGTGATCGTTGAAATGACCGATGGCGGCGTAGATTACTCATTCGAGTGTATCGGCAACGTCAACGTGATGCGCAGCGCCTTAGAGTGTTGCCATAAGGGCTGGGGCGAGTCGGTGATCATAGGTGTTGCCGGTGCTGGACAAGAGATTTCAACCCGTCCATTCCAATTGGTGACTGGCCGCGTTTGGCGCGGTTCTGCCTTTGGCGGTGTGAAAGGGCGTTCTGAACTGCCACACATTGTTGAGCGTTACATGGCGGGTGAGTTTAAGCTCGATGATTTTATCACCCATACTATGGGACTTGAGCAAATCAATGAAGCGTTCGAGCTGATGCACCAAGGTAAGAGCATCCGTAGCGTGATCCATTTTGATAAATAAGCGATTTTGCACGCTAAGTTGATGCTTCAGCTTGATGTGACAAACCGGCAGACAGGTGCAAATCTGTCTGCTGTGTTGCCAACTGAGCAGATGACTAACGCTAAGACAAGCGCTAAAAGATTGAGCTTAAAAAGGACTTGTATGACCATAGAAAATATCAGTTGTAACAAGAGCTTCGGCGGTTGGCATAAGCAGTATCGCCATCAATCTCAGTCGTTAAACTGCGAGATGCGCTTTGCCATTTATCTGCCGCCTGAGGCGGTGAATAAACCTGTGCCTGTGCTGTATTGGCTTTCAGGTCTAACCTGTACCGATGAAAACTTTATGCAGAAGGCGGGTGCACAGCGCATGGCAGCAGTACTTGGGATGGCGATTGTCGCCCCTGATACCAGTCCTCGCGGTGACGATGTGCCCGATGCGGCAGATAAAGCTTACGATTTAGGCTTAGGCGCGGGTTTTTACCTCAATGCGACAAAAGCACCTTGGAATCGTCATTACAAAATGTACGATTACATAGTCCATGAGCTGCCTACCTTGATTGAAGCGCATTTTCCTGTCACTACCCAGCGCGCCATCTCCGGCCATTCAATGGGCGGTCATGGTGCTTTGGTGATTGGTCTGAGTAATCCACACAGATACAGCTCAATTTCGGCCTTTAGCCCGATTTCGAATCCAAGTAATGTACCTTGGGGTATTAAAGCCTTTAGCGAGTACTTAGGTGAAAATCGTGAACATTGGTGTCAGTATGATGCCTGTGAGTTGCTTAAGCTCGCGATTAGCGAAGTGCCAGTACTGATTGACCAAGGTGAAGCTGACAGCTTTTTAGATACCCAATTGATGCCACAATCGCTGGTGGATATCGCCCATACCAAGGGTTATCCCTTGGATGTGCGGATGCAAGCGGGGTACGATCACAGCTACTACTTCATCGCGAGCTTTATTGAAGAGCACCTTAAGTTCCATAGCTTATACTTTAAGCCTTAAATAGCCGATTCAGCAGTCACGCCGATGAGCTAAAACAAAAATGCCGCAACTTTGTGAGTTGCGGCATTTTTTATGGTGCGATTTAAGCAATTAGCGAAAGTGAATTAACACTCAGCACTTAGCACTCAACAATGTTGACTGCTAGGCCACCTTTGGCGGTTTCTTTGTATTTACTGCGCATATCTCTGCCGGTGTCCATCATGGTTTTGATCACTTTATCTAGTGAAACCTTATGGTTACCGTCACCGCGTAGGGCCATACGAGAAGCGTTGATCGCTTTGATCGCGCCCATGGCATTACGTTCGATACAAGGCACTTGCACTAGGCCGCCCACAGGATCGCAGGTTAGACCTAAGTTATGTTCCATGCCGATTTCAGCCGCGTTTTCAACGTGCTCAACCGTACCGCCCATGATTTCAGTCAGTGCGCCAGCGGCCATAGAACAGGCCACGCCCACTTCACCTTGGCAACCGACTTCGGCGCCCGAAATTGAGGCATTTTTCTTGTACAAAATACCAATTGCAGCGGCAGTTAATAAATAACGGGCGCAGACATCGATATCCACTTCTTGTACGAAGGTATCGTAATAGCATAATACGGCAGGAATAATTCCCGCAGCACCGTTTGTTGGCGCAGTGACGACGCGATCACCGGCCGCATTTTGCTCGTTGACCGACAGGGCGAATAAATCGACCCAATCCATAGCGGTTAATGGATCGACATTGTTACGGCCTTCGGCTTTCAAACGACGGTACAGTGCAGGTGCACGACGACGCAGTTTTAGGCCGCCAGGTAAAATACCTTCCTTCTGATAACCGCGTTCGATACAGGTTTTCATCGTCTGCCAAATATTCCACAGCTTGGCTTTGACTTCATTTTCAGTGGCTAAACTCAGTTCGTTCGCCATCATTAAAGAAGAAATGCTGAGACCTTGCTCGCCGCATAATTCCAGTAAGTGAGCCGCACTCACAAAATCAAAAGGAGCCGATTCAATTTGTGAGGCTGGTGATGCATTACGTTGGCTAATTTCATCTTCATCTAAAATAAAGCCGCCGCCCACTGAGTAGTAAGTGCGATCAAAAATGCATTCCCCTTTACAGTAAGCGTACAAGGTCATGGCGTTAGCATGCGCAGGTAGTGTTTTGCGTCTGTGATAGGTAATGCCTTGCTCACGGGTAAACTTAACCACTTTGCCACAGTGCAGCGTTAAGGTTTCGTCCTTGGAGACGTGTTCTAAAATACCGTCGATACTGTCAGTGTCCACGGTTTCGGGATCTTCGCCCATTAAGCCTAAAATCACTGCTTTGCCCGTGCCGTGGCCTTTGCCTGTTTGGCCGAGGGAGCCAAAGAGTTCGGCTCTTAATTCATCAATCTGGGTCACGAGTCCTGAGTCAGTCAGGTTTTGCATAAATATTTTGCCCGCTTTCATTGGGCCGACGGTATGTGAACTCGATGGACCTATGCCGATCTTGAACATGTCAAATACGCTAATCATGATAGAAGTCCTGTTGTGTCTTGTTTATTATTTTAGTCTGAGTGCATGGGATTGCTCGCTCTGCAGATTGAAGCACGCTAATCTTGCGCGTGTACTCTGGTCAGTGGCGGCGTTCTTTCATGCGAAATCTGCTTGTGTGATACTCTAACGCCAGTATCCCATAGATTAGTGTGACAATTCACATTAGTTTTTTTTATTCGTAATAGTTCGGATAAGCTGAACTTAATTGGGACTTTTTTACAGGCCATTTTATGGTCAAGAATACAGGCTTCGACAGCGCTACAAGAGTAGGTGGCTCGCTTTTTTTAGCTTTTTTGTGAGCGTGGACTACTTATGGCTTGAGTGGTTATTTTTTGAGTATTAATGAATATTTTTAGGGAGAAGTATGAGCTATTTAATGTTGGATTTACTGTCGTTGGACGTCAGTGAGGCTGAGTCTGAGATGCTACGCCATCCACAGGTGGGTGGTTTAATCCTATTTTCCCGCAATTTTTCGAGCCGTGATCAGTTGCTCCGTCTGGTACAACAGATACGCCAAATCCGCCCAGAAATATTAATCGCCGTCGATCACGAGGGTGGCCGAGTACAACGTTTCCGTGATGGTTTTACTATTATTCCCGCCATGGGCGACATTTTACCCGCAGCAAAGGGTGATATGGTATTGGCCAAGCGTTGGGCCTGTGAGCTCGGTTTCTTGATGGCGATTGAATTACTGGCTTGCGATATCGACTTAAGTTTCGCGCCCGTGTTGGACTTAAACGGCGTGAGCCAAGTCATCGGTAAACGCAGCTTTAGCCCAGAGCCCGCCGAGGTCATTACACTGGCCGAAAGTTTTATTGCTGGCATGGCCGCAGCTGGCATGGGCGCTGTGGGTAAACATTTCCCCGGACACGGCAGTGTGGTGGCGGATTCGCACTACGAGAAACCCATTGATGAACGTGATGCCGAGGCCATTTTTGCAAAGGATATCCTGCCGTTTAAAGAATTGATCGCAAAAGAGAAATTATTAGGCGTGATGCCCGCGCACGTGGTTTACCCTAAAGTCGACCCTAACTCTGCGGGCTTCTCTGAATACTGGTTAAAACAAGTGCTGCGTAAAGAACTTGGCTTTAACGGGGTGATTTTCTCTGACGATCTCGGCATGCAAGGCGCAGGATTTGCGGGCGATTACCGTGCAAGGGCCAGCGCCGCCTTAGCCGCAGGTTGCGACATGATTTTAGTGTGTAATGACAATGCGGGCGTAATGTCGCTACTCGATGGCTTTACTTGGCCTGCGAGCGCGCCACAGTATCCTGCGAGTTTACTTAAACCCAATGCCGCGCAAACGGCAGCGGCGCTCGATAATACGGCTCGTTGGGAAAATGCCAAGCAGCTTGCCGAGCAAATTTGTTTGGCTCAACAGGCGAAAGTTTGATGTAGCGCAAGGTGTGAGATCACTCTTTTGCTAGGGTTAGTTAATTCACTGTAATCAAAAATGATTAAAAGGCCTTGATATGATTTTCTATCTTCATGGATTTGATGCTACTAGCCCAGGTAATCACGAAAAAATGCGTCAGTTGCAATTTATTGACCCTGATGTGCGTTTGATCAGTTACAGCACTTTGCACCCTAAGCACGACATGCAACACTTGCTCAAGGAAGTCGCTAAGCAAATGCAGCATAGCGACGATCCCGCGCCGTTAATGGTTGGCGTAGGACTCGGCGCTTATTGGGCCGAGCGGATTGGATTTTTAAATGGTCTTAAATCTGTGCTGATTAACCCTAATTTGCACCCAGAAAATAATATGCAGGGCAAGATTGACCGCCCAGAAGAATATGCCGATATCGCCAATAAGTGTGTGTTGCAATTTCGCGAAAAGAATACCCACAAGGCCATGTGCATATTTTCTGTGAATGATGAGATGTTCGATAATCAGCAACTCGCCAGTGAATTAAGCGCCTATTATTCGATTGATTGGGATGACGTTCAACCCCATAAATTCCCCCAGCTCGCTGCCCATCTGCCCAAAATAAAAGCCTTTAAGTTGGCTTGATTTATATCGATTGAATAAAAGTATCACTCCTCTTTTTATATTTAAGAGGGGAGTGGATTTATCTCATCGGCTATTCCGCCTTATGGTTTTGGCTTTCGTACTTCAAACCGCGCACATTGTGAGTGTGACTAGATTAAGTAGAATTTTAGTGTTGGCTGATATCCCCGCATATAGGCTTGCCATGGTATTTACTCACCGACGCGCTGCTAGTCCATCCTTGGATGCTCGACCGCCCCGTCCATGGGGCGGACGGTCGTCTCGCCAATCACCATGGCTCACCTTTCGTGCATTCACGTAACCTGTAGATTAAAAAGACATACGCAACACACTTTTGGACAATTTCCGAGTTAGAGCCTTAACTCTAACTCGTCAGTTTCGGATAAAAATTTCTATGGGTTAACGCCGCCAGAAGCGGCGAGTTTACGAGTCCGACTTGCTGGCCTTGTTAGCCGATGCAACTTGGTACACTGTAGATATTGAACCAGAATTGCGGCTTATTATAGCTTTTCTTTTTAGTGCTCTTTCTAAGATAACCTCGGCGGTTGCATGTGCCAACGGCGAATCAATTCTGCTCGAACTACCAAAGATAAAGTAAAATGGGTATCGAGGATACCTTTCATGTCGATGCATAATGAAGTCGACAAAATGTTCAAGAGTGAAGGTATCGCTGTGTAAGCTATCAATGAAGCTAGCAAAGAGTCTGTTTTGAACTGACTCAGTTTTCAAGCTTTCCTGCCGCTCTTTAGTTAGCTCCTCCCTTCTCCATGTAATAACCCAAAACACAACAGCAAAAATCAGCATGTAAAGCCATGTGATATTTGTGGACATACTATCGAAATTAATGAACTTACTTAGCACTGGATGTTCTTTTACTGTATTTGGAAACATCCAAATGGCTGAAATAGCGACAGTGATAGCTGTTAGCGCAATTCTTGGAGTTTTAAGCTTTGAATGATATCTTCCAATGCTTCGGTTAATTTCAGAGGATAATAGAGTATCTTTACTTGAAGCCTCGTTCTGTGCGGCTACCATCGCGGTTACAGCTTTAGTCAAATCTGTTACTGCAGAAATTGTTACTAAATCAGTATTGTTTTTATTAATGTTGTCAATGTAGGAAATGGCTTTATCGAGTTCATGGTATTTCCTCTCGCTATCTTCATCAACAAAGCTACCACCATTCTTATCAGGATGATGCGGTGTTTGCATTATTCTTAGCTTCGATCTCAGCTCATCCATTGAGTCTTCTTCAATGCCAAATTGATCCATTATCATTTTAACTGAAGAAAAAGTAGTGCTCATAAATATCCTTTGTACGGCTAACGCCGCAATAAGCGGACTAGAATAGTGGGTTATAATGTGTAGCGATGTGAAACGTAACCCGCTGTTTTAGTTCCGTTTAATTGCCTTGCTAGGCATTTTTTGCCAGTAAGTAGACCTTAAAACCTGACCAAGAAGAACACTGGTTTTGTCATAGTCATCTGAATAGCTTGAGTAATACGCACCAGCTTCATATTGATCTTTAGCAAGTAGGAACTTTGTACAATTTCCTTTTAATGACATCAGGTTGCCCCTTAACTCATCATCAGAAATTCGTTGAATTAATATAGAAACTTTTGCACTCGAACTTCTATTTAGCTCACTTAATTCATCTGGGATTAAGCTCCCCCAATGTTCAGTTTTTTCAAAGTGAACACGGTCATGCCTATGTATTTGAGAACAAGTACGAATATATTCTAAAAGTTCAACTTGTAGCTCAAGAATAGTCTGTCGTTGAAAGGCATTGGCTAATTCCTCTCTTTCATGCTGAATAGTCTTATTTTTTAAATTATAAGAGCTCCAGTTCGTAATTGCAGTTGTAGCAATACTTGCAAGAGCACCAACAATTGTACCAATAAAACCCCATGTAACTGCTTCCATAAATGCTACTACCTCGTGAATGCCTAACGCCAAAATAATGTGCGCCAAGATGAACATTCCAAACCTACCGCACTTTAAACCAAAAATTCCGCACTTACTGCGTCACATTGATTTTTTTTGTTAAATTAAAATATTCGCATACCTTCATAATGCTTCATACTACTAGGTTCAATGCCATCAGCCATCGATGACAATATACTAATTAACCTACTGTTGACATTTTTACTTTCATCGTCTAAGTGTTTACCCAATAAATCATTTAAATTTCTACAAAAATCAGCTCTTGTGAAAGGGATCGGTAACTCATCATTTATTCTAGCTTTATTCATTACATTAAGGTCATTAGATAAAACATTGAAATTATGTTCATTTAATATTTTATTTTTTCTTAATTGTGTTAGTTTTCTTTTAGCTTTATTGATATTGTTGTTTTTCAAGCAAGCTAGACACCACTTCCAAACTAGTATCGGGTCTAAATTTTTAGATGTAAAATCTAATAACTCGGAGTATATTTCAACTCTCATTGAAGGTAAAAGCACACTTATAAGTGTCGTTCGGTCACGATGATAGTAAAAATCTCTCTTTTTTAATTCATCAATTATTATAAACTGATATAATCTTATGGCTGCATCAACTGCTTTTTGAGATTCACTATCTGTAATCGCCACATCGGGATTGTAATGAGAAGCTTTATCCCCAAAGTTTTTTATTAAGCTTAAAGAATCTATAATACCTTTATCTATCTTTCCTTTTAATTTTGAAATTAAATATGATAGCGATTCTTTTTTATACGTTTCATCTTCAAATTGATCTTTTAAAAACTCTTTTATTAGCATTTCTGCATACCAACGAGCTGTATTGGCTTTTGTTTCATTAGATAAGTCTTTTGATAAAAGATCTCCGATTCTATGACTAGCTTTTGATGGATATAATATTTTTTCTTTCATAAATGACCAACTTGAAATTTTAATTTAACAATTTATTCGTGCGCATGCGCGTTTATCACGTTAGACCAGTAAAAATGCGCACAGTTAACTATCTGTATGTAAAGAAGTTATCAGATTTTTTACAAATACACCATCCGGAAAAACGCGCATGCGCGTTTTCCAAACCTATTATCTAAGTTCCGCTTTACATAACTAATTAATTTTAAATAGTTTTAGATGTTAATGATTGAGATAGCGCGCACAAAGATTGACTTAAAAACACTCAGAGCTACGCATTTTTTAATACGACTGTCTAACGCTCCAGTTTCGGCCACTTATGGTGAATTGCTGAAAGCAGAAAATAGATGAGAATTTGTTGGGGAAATGAGGTAGCAAGTTTGTGGTCAAACGCCCCGTGTTAACTCACTTTGGGGCAATAGCTTTTTAGCTAAACGAACAGCAGAAGTGTTAGTTAAGATTGGCATTGCTGTACCTGTGACTATCTAAAAGGATATTTTAGTCGTGCATTAAGGTGTTGCGCTGGACAGGCAAAATAGCCAAAGCATTTTATTTACTGGGTATGAAAGGGCATAATGCGGCGCTTACTATTTGTTTGAGATACAAGGAATAACCATGAAGTACTTGGTTAGCGTAGTTGCATGCTGTTTATTATCGGCCTGTTCTTTTGGGGATGCTGATGTTGAGTTTACGCCTGAAAAAGGGGAAGAGCGCTCGTATCAGCTGTATAGCACCACTAACATCACTGTAGACAATGGTCAGCGTACCGAAACGGTTAACGCCACGTCACATCAATTGCTGCGTTATAAGGTCCTCGAAACAGGCAAAAACAGTCGGTTTCAAGTGCATGTCGATTATATGAACATGCGCGATGGCCAAGGGAGCGGCGTCAGTAGTGGCCAGCGGGCCGATCGTAATCCAGAAATGCACGCTATTTTCTCGCAGGGGTTTGAATTTTCTTTAAATCTAGACGATGGCAGCGTTAAAGAATTCAGTGCATTGAACAAACCTGTATGGCAGGCGCTGTTGGCTGAACGCGGCGCAGAGCTTGAGCAGGAACTGAAAAAGCTCTTTAGCTCATCTGCCTTCCTTAGCACCATACCCGCCAAAGCGGGGGCGGTTGTCGCGCTTCCTACCTATCAAGGCCACGCCAATGCCAAGCTTACTGTATTGCAAGTCACTGATACGCATGTATTAGCCAAAGTTGAAAGTGGCGGCGAGCAAGCCAAAATATACGGTCAGCTGATGTTAGAACGTGAGCGGGGTTGGTTAGCGCAGTTAGCCTTAGTGGCAGAAGCGCCGTTTGAGCGCTACGGCTATAAGGGCACAGTGCGCAGCAACGTTATTATGTTGCCGCAGGAGCGCCAGTTGGGCGATCTGACGCAGCATTTAGATTTTTATGATTTCCCAGTATTTGAGTATCAAACACAACCTGACGTTGTGTTGGATAACGTCAATAAGACCTTAACCCAAGATGCTGTATTTGCCTATGATGCGGGCTACTTTTACCAGCAAGATGATTTATTAAAGCTGACTTATCAGTATGACTTTTCAGGTTTTAAACCTGAAGGCGGGTTTAGCTTAACCGATATCACAGCACACAGTGCGGATGGCACAGTACTGCCGCTGCAATTGAGCAAGGTAGGCAGTTACAGTTATCCAGAACAGGGTGGTTTCCATCAGTCTGAGCAGCAGAATTTGCTTATCGGTTGGAATGCGCCGAATGACCTCTTAGCTCAGGTTGCTGAGTTTCGCGCGACTGCCCATTATCGCAGCGCGAAATTGGTTAAACTTAACCTGACCCCCGATCCCAGCAAAACGGTGGCCTTGCAGTATGAAGATATACAGCTGGAACTCTCGCCAATCCCAGATAAACCATTCAGTTATTTGCTGAAATCGCGAGGCAGCACTGACAAATCTTGGTTATACCGGCGCTTTGACGGTGCCGAAGGCGCTATGGTGAAATATCTTTCACCGCCGCCCACTGGGCCGGATTGGTTAACCCCGGCAGAGCAAAATATGCTGGCGTTGGCCTCATCGACACAATATGAATCGATCACACAGTTTACCTTTCCCGCAGCGCCGCCCACGCTGACACTCTATGTGAATACTGTGGTTGACAGTGGTGAACTGACTAAGAACATTCGTTTTATTCCGACTCAAGATTACGCGCAAAATGTCGCCTATCCGCCGGCGCAGCAACAACTGCTTTATAGTGATGATATGTATGCGTCCTATGTTAATCAGCCGCAAGTTACTGCACCTGAAGACCCCGCCTTACTTGAGCCGCAAGTCGTGGCCAAATACGGCGTCAGTTTGCTGTTAACTTCCGAGCAGGCAGCGGTGTGCACGCTCAGTGTTGTCGATGCACCTAAGGTCAACGGGCACACACTGCAATGGATAAACACAAGCACTAACAACACGGGTTTTGGTGGAGGGCTGGATAAGTTTGTGCTGTACCAACTGACTAGCGCCGATGGGATCCGCCGCAATTTTTACGACATCAATGTCAGCAGCACTTTGGCCTGTACCGGGACGCCCAAATGGCAAGCGCTAGCGTATCAACCCGAGCAAAGCTGGTTGATTGATATCACTCAGTTGCCGAATGTTGATGCCCATCAAACTGTGGCCGACTTTATGCGGCGCTATCGTTTTTTAAATGCGCAAAATTTACAGCTAGCTCCTGCTATTCAAGGTGACAGCAGTGATTTTTATCAGCGTCCGTTGCAGCAAGTATTACGTGAGGAACGCTGGTTTGTACTGGCGGGGCGCGCAGCACAGATAGAGCAGCTGACGATAAGCGGCGAACCGGTCAATAAACAGTGGGTTAATACCTTCCCTGCGTTACCTTAAGGAGCAGAATATGAGAGTCTTATTACTATTATCTGCGCTACTTATGTCGTTTAATCTGTCGGCTGAGCGAATTTTACTCGACGAACTATGGCGGCTTAGCGATGTGCCTGGTGAAGCCATTTATTATCAGGAGCAAGCACCAACAGAGAAAGATGGCGTGTGGCCGCTACAACTCTTTTATCTGAAGACGGATAAACCCGTTTTTAAGGGCAGCGTCAACAGTTCCAATTTAGCCGAGAGTTTTATCGTTGGTGATTTCGAGTTTTTCTACCCCGATGGTCAACTGTCTCGCAAGGGCAGTAGCGATGCACAAGGGCGTTATCAAGGCACGCATCTGCATTATTGGGAAGACGGAGCGCTCTCGGGAGAGTACCACTACCAGCATGGCCAGTTGCATGGAGATCAGAAAAGTTACCATACTAATGGTCAATTAAGGGAGCTTCAGCATCGTGTGAATGGTGCTGAATTAGGATTATCGCAAAGTTATTTTAACAATGGCCAGTTGCAAACACGCGTAACCTACGGCGCTAACGGTATGGAAGGCCTATATGAAAGCTTTCATAACAATGGTCAGCCGGAGCAAACCGTTAATATGGTGGCGGGAAAAAGAGAAGGCGAGCGACTGTATTGGACAAAAGAAGGCTGGTTATACACTAAAGAGTTTTATCTTAAGGGGAAAATACACGGCGAAGTGTTGATTTACCGAGCTGCCGATGTGCTGCAAGAGATTAAACACTATGAGCATGATAAACAGGTGGGAAACCAGCAGCGTTTTGATGAACAAGGGCGGTTAGCAGAGCTGCAAAAGTATGATAAGGATGGTCGTGAAATTCAACATATTACCTATGATAATGCCGGTAACGTTGCGACCCAAACCGACACGCAATACCTCGCTAAAGGTCAGACTAGCACTGAACAGCGCTTCGATTCTGCGGGTAAGTTAACTTATCAATATCAGCAAGATACTGCAAAAGACTGGAGCTTACGTCAACGTTTTGATGCAGCAGGTGAGCTGATTGAACGTGATGAACAACTCAAGGGACGATACGATGGCTTGTATATCGGTGCAGGCTGGAATGGTTATATCAGGCGGATAAACTACCGCAAAGGTCAAATGCACGGTGCATATCGAGAAGACAAGGCCGAGGACGGCGGCTTTGTCAGCGGCCAATATCACTTTGGGTTAAAGTCCGGCAAGTGGGTCACAAAAAACGCGGATACGACGCGCAATGAGCAGTTTAACCAACAAGGTGAGCTGAGTGGTGAACAAACAGAAATCGCAGCCGATGGCACGATAATGCGCCGAGAGTTTTATAAAAATGCTAAGTTACATGGCGCGTATTTACTGCGTGGCTTTGATAAACAACTGCAAGCCCAAGGTCAGTATGTTAACGGTCAGCGCGAAGGCCAATGGCTGCTGCAAGATGAAAGCAGCTACAGCATGGTTAAGCTCTGGCATGGCAACTATAAAGCAGGACACGAAGTGGGTCACTGGCAAGCCTTTTCCGCCAATGGCCATTTATTAGGGCGGGCCCAGTATGATGATCAAGGTCAATTGCAAGGCAAAGGCTATAGTTTTAACGAAGATGGCAGCCTGCTGCAAAGTGATGAGTATCTTGATAATCAACTGCACGGCAGGTCGGTGTACTACTTTAATGGTGAACCCTCATCCGAGTATCGCTATCAAAATGGTCTGATGATCAGCGAGTAGCACTTCATCACCTACTCACACAATCAAGCAAAAACCGGCTAATTAGGCCGGTTTTTTGCTTTTTTGCATCTAGTTTGCTTGCCTTGCTTTATCGTCAGGCATACGCGCCGCTTGTCATTAGAGGGCTCACTTCTCAAACCCTCGTTTCGCGTTTACTAACTTGCCAGAACAAACACAATCTCAGCATCAAACGTCAATACGCCTTTATACTTCTTCGGCTATCACAGGGGATGTTTTTAAACATGAACAATGCAGATGGGTGTACGAGCTGATTTTCAGCTAAAAGCATTATATTCATTCGGGATGGATAGTTTTACTTTTCAAACTCTTGAAAATAATTGTTTATTGTGTAAAGTAGCGACCCTTGCTATTTTGTAACAAAATGATACAGAGTTGCTGTTTTATTTGTCCATTTATTGGATATCCCTTTGCGTATGTCGCCCGACACAGCTAGCAGCAGTCTTGTTAGCTGTTTTTTTTGCCTAAATTTAAATATTGTTTGTTTTTTGCTCTACAAATCCATAGGTTAACACTTAGCCTTTGGATAATTGCGGCTATGCTTATTTCTATAACAAGGTTCCGTGAAAAAGGAGCGTGAGATGAAGCGAGTATTAATTAATTTGACGGGAAAAGTGCAAGGTGTTGGTTGCCGTCATGCGACCTTGACTAAGGCCAGAGCCTTGGGCGTGACAGGATATGTAACCAATTGCCGCGATGGCAGTGTTGAAGTACTCGCCCAAGGCAGTGACATTGCTGTTAATGCTTTAATTGCTTGGTGCGAAGTAGGTGTGCCCTGCACTGAGGGATTAACCGTAACGGTAGGAGAAGACGAGGCTGATGATATCTACCTCGATTTCTCCATCGTTCAGTCTTAATTTAAACGTACCGTGTTAACTTAACTGCACCGTTTTAACTTAAGAATTGTGCGGGTTGTGCGTTTGTTCAGTATTGGCCAACAGTCTGTATTGATTCGGCATTCTGATTATTTTGCATTGCACTGGGTTGCGCCATCTTGCGGATTTGGATCACCATGCCCATTTCGGGATGATCTAAATAATGGATTTCTTCACTCTTCACGCGGCGGTTTTGCTCCAAAGGTACAGACATTAAAAATGGTGTCATGACTTTGGGCGCCGTGAGTGTTGCGCTGGTATCGGCCGCATCACTGGGTACGGCTGGCATTAATTTTCTGCCTTCTTTGCGCAAGTGCAATGCGGTTTCAATATATAAATAGTGGCTTAAATAGATATTCAGCGTGCCATCTAATTCCCATACTGGTGATACAGCAGGTGCAAGCATTGGTGTGCCATCGGCATTAGTCATAGGCTCTGCTTGAGCTTGCTTAATGATTTTTCTGCCATCGAAGTGATAAGTACCTGAGAAATCTTTACCCGCAAATAAGCGTATGGGTACTGAGCCACTCTTACCACGCATAGGTTGTTGCCAAGCCATGTGCAGTAAACTGCGCGTGCCACGTTCGCGGGATATGCTATTAATAATGCTCGCGAACTGACTTTGGCTGCGGGTTAACAACACTGGGCTGCCATTGGCTGTAGGATAACTGATCTGTGCGCTGCTGATTTCTGATGGGATCACCGGCGGGTAACGATATTCCACACTCGCAGGCGCGGCAGGCATAGGTTCTGACGTCGAGGTACCGTTTAAGGTTTCAGCGCAGTGGCTATTTGCATCGGCATCAAAGACCAGTGTGCAAGGCGCAGATGCGCTGGGTATCGGCGTGATTGCTTGTGCGATAGCGGGGGAGATTAAGTCTATTGCGTTATCGGTTTTCGTCTTGTTCGGCGCATCAGGCCATTGTTCACTTGACTGGCTTTGGCGTTCAAACACATAGACTTCAACCTCGAACCAAGCTTCTGCTTGGACGACCTGACTGTGTGATAGTGCAATGAGTGTAGCGATAGAGACCGCGAGTTTACGTAACACTATTTATCTCCAAGACGATGTTGCGATAATTGTTCTAGCAAGAGTTTCACTAAAGCGAGCCTGTCTTTACTGGTTTCGGCTGCAAGGCTGAACTTTAACTTATTCGGTCCTTCCATTCGATAGATTTGTGGCTGGCTTTGGAGTAATCCAATAATAAACACAGGATCTATGACATGATCATCACTAAATTCGATGCTGCCACCTTTACTGTGCACTTCTATTTTAGTCGCACCTAAGCGAGTCGCCTCATGTTTATAGAGGGTCATTTCCATTAAGTTACGCGTCGGTTCAGGTAATAAGCCAAAACGGTCGATCAATTCGACTTTTAACTCATCCAGCGCCGCCTGTGTTTCGCACCCTGCGATGCGTTTATAGAGCGACAGACGAATATTTACGTCGCTCACATAGGCTTCAGGCAGCAGGGCGGGGATACGCAGTTCAATTTCGCATTGCTGATTGAGCATTTGCGCCAGTGACGGTTCTTTGCCTTGTTTTAAGGCTTTTACTGCCGCTTCGAGCATTTCCATGTACAAGCTAAAACCAATTTTCGAAATATGGCCACTCTGTTCATCGCCCAAAAGTTCACCTGCGCCGCGGATCTCTAAATCTTGGGTCGCCAGCATAAAGCCCGCACCGAGATCTTCAAGAGCATCAATAGCTTCTAAACGTTTGCGCGCATCTGGGGTCATACGTTTGGGATGCGGCGTCATCAAATAAGCGTAGGCCTGATGGTGCGAACGCCCGACGCGGCCACGCAATTGGTGTAATTGTGCCAGACCAAAGGTGTCGGCGCGCTCAATGATAATGGTGTTGGCACTCGGGACGTCGATACCGGTTTCGATAATAGTGGTACAGACTAACACGTTGAATCTTTGATGGTAAAAGTCTGACATTACCCGTTCTAGATCGCGCTCACGCATTTGACCGTGGGCAACGACGACTCGCGCTTCAGGCAATAAATCGATAATGCCTTGGGCACATTTCTCAATACTTTCAACATTATTGTGCAGGTAATACACTTGGCCGCCACGGAGAATTTCCCGCAAAATGGCTTCGCGCACAGTCGCGGGATCCGATTCCCGTACAAAGGTTTTCACTGCTAAACGTTTGGCGGGCGGGGTGGCGATAATTGATAAATCGCGCATACCCGACATGGCCATGTTTAAGGTGCGCGGAATAGGCGTTGCGGTCAGGGTTAAGATATCCACGTTGGCGCGCAGCGCCTTGATTTTCTCTTTCTGACGCACACCGAATCTATGTTCTTCGTCGATAATCAATAGGCCTAAGTTTTCAAACTTAGCCTCAGATTGCAGTAACTTGTGGGTACCGATAACGATATCGACTTTGCCTTCTTCCAATTGCTGCAGCACTTGAGTCTGCTCTTTGGCGGTACGAAAGCGTGACATCACTTCAGTGACCACGGGCCAGTCGGCAAATCTGTCTTTAAAGTTTTCATAGTGTTGCTGGGCAAGCAGTGTGGTCGGAACTAGCACGACCACTTGTTTGCCAGCGTTGACGGCCACAAAGGCGGCGCGCATGGCGACTTCGGTTTTACCAAAGCCCACATCGCCACAGACTAATCTGTCCATTGCGGTCGGCGATTGCATATCGGCTAACACGGCGATGATGGCGCTTTCTTGATCGACGGTTTCTTCGAAGGGGAAGCCGCGGGCGAATTGAGCGTATTCTTCTTCATCAATTGCGCAGCTTTCGCCGGGACGCGCTTGGCGACGGGCATAGACATCGAGCAGCTCGGCCGCAACATCGCGGATTTTTTCAATCGCCTTTTTCTTGGCTTTAGCCCACGTCTCATTGCCGAGTTTATTTAAGTGGGCGTCTTCATCGGCGCCAACACTGTAACGGCTGATGAGATGCAATGAAGACACTGGCACATACAGTTTGTCACCGCCAGCGTATTCTAATTGCAAGTATTCTGCGACCAATCCACCCGTATCTAGGGTGACTAAGCCCCTATAAAGTGCAACGCCGTGTTCTAAATGCACTATGGGCTGGCCAACTTTGAGTTCGGCCAAGTTTTTAATCAGAGCATCATTACTGATCTGACGCTGTTTCTCACGGCGGCGTTGCTGGGAAATTCGATGGCCGAAGAGTTCAGTCTCACAAATGATACTGATACTATCTTTGGCGCTGATCTGCAGCAAACAACCGCGTGACAGCGGCGACACGATAAGGCCTAACTTGGTATCACTTTGAATAAATTCATCAAAATGGTTAAACAGTGCAGGTTTTAACTGAATTTTAGCGAGTAATTCAAGCAGCGCTTCGCGGCGACCCTCGGACTCAGCGCTAAACAACATGCGTTTGGCGCTGCTGGCATAATCTTGCAGCGCTAGCAGCGGTTGCTTTAATTTATGATTGGCGCTGATGTCGGGCAGGGTGCTGGCGGCAATAACAACCGCTTTCGTTGTTTCAATGCCATCTGTTGGCACTTGCATTTGATAACGTGGCAGCGGTTTAAAGGCGGCAAATAACTCTTCTATGAGTAAATACAGCTCTTTAGGCGCCAGTAATGGCCGCAGTGGATCGACGCGTCTGTCTTGATAGCGATGTTCGACTTCTTGCAGATGCGCACGCGCCGACTTTTCGATATCGCCTAAGGTGACGAGTTGAGTGTCCTTGGGCAAGTAATCGAATAGGGTGGCGGTGTCATCAAAAAATAGCGGCAGGTAGTTTTCGATCCCCGCCGGCATCAAGTTACGGCTCACTAGCTGATAAACCGATTCCGGCTCTTTGACTATGACCTCGAAACGGCGGCGGTATCTTTGCCTAAAACCTTCGATGGCCGAACTGTCGGTTGGGAATTCCTTCGCGGGCAATAGGCGAATCGAGTCGACAGGTTGCAATGAGCGTTGGGTTTCTGGATCAAAATGGCGAATGGTTTCCACTTCTTCATCGAATAGCTCGATGCGCAGTGGCATATTCATCCCCGTTGGGAAGATATCCAGAATCGAACCGCGAATGGCAAACTCGCCATGTTCATATACTTGCTCCACCGAATGGTAGCCAGTGTCGGTTAAATGCTGGCGTACATCGTGTAACTTGTAGCTATCCCCCTTTTTGAGCACAAACACGTTTGCGCTTAAATAGGCCTTAGGTGGCAGGCGTATCATCAAGGTGGTGACGGGTACGATAACGATATTTTGCTCAATCTGAGACAGCTGCGATAGCGTTTCGAGTCGCTGGGAGATTAAATCCTGATGGGGCGAAAAACTGTCGTAGGGCAAGGTTTCGCGGTCAGGGAATAATCTGACCTTAATGCCTGTTTTACTGAGCAAATAACTCAGCTCTAACTCTAAGCTTAAGGCACTTGGCGTGTCACTGGTGACGACTAAGGTCGTTCCCTTATGTTGACGCGCTAAATTGGCGAGTGTAACGGCTTGGCAAACGCCGCCCACGGTGGACAGAGTCTGAATTTGAGTGCCATTTTTGACGGCTGGCGGCGTTAGGGCTGATATGTGAGTCATTGGCGTGCGATAAACTGATTCATTCACAAAGAGTTGCAGACATTGTAGAGACTTGATGGCATAGGTGCCAGAGAAAAGTCAGCGGCTATTGACGCTCGTCTCTGGCGAGTTTGCGTAACTTGAGTTGTTTCTGTTGCACATTGAGGCTAGCTTTGACTAATTGCTCCACGTCAGATTCAAGAATTTGACTGAATTCAAAGTCGGTTTGCCATTGTAGATGTTCAGGTTGAGTATGTTGTTCTGTTCTGTCATTACGACTCATATCGCCTTCGGCTTGTGCTATTTTTTGTGCTTGAGTGGCGATGACTTTGCCAAAACAGAGAATGGCAACTAATTCGTCGTGAATAAACAGAGTAATTTTATAGTGGGAGCCAATGTCTAAGGCTGTTGGGGTGAGTAATCTTAGGCCACTGCCACCAAATTGGTTACCAAAGCATTTTTCGCCCTCTTGGGTTTCTTTTTCTAATACATGTTGCAGCACTAGATCTACTTTGCGGGATTGCAGCTTTAAAAAATCCACGACAACTTTTGCCTCGTTATCTAAATGGCGCAGCTGTAGCAAGCAGTTAGCTTCGAGTGTTTTGACTTCGCTGAGCAGTTGAATGCCTAATGATTGCATTGATCTCAGTGCCATTTCTGAGGGTAATGGCTGGGAACTCGGCCATTGGCTTAGGTAGGCGGTAAAGTGGTGAGGCACACTAAAATACGGATTGGTGTCAGTGAACAAGGCTTGCCTCTTTATTTATAGGACCAATACCCCTATTATCGTGCCCATCTTCATGATTTAGCAAGTTCAGCACACAGGACGCAACCCTCTTTCAATGAATCCAGGATTCCCTTTCTATATTGGTTACCGTTATTGGCGGGCCAAAAAAGCGAACGCGTTCGCGTCGTTCATTACCTTATTTGCCGTTTCTGGCATTTTTTTAGGCGTTGCAGCCCTGATCGTTGTCAGTTCAGTGATGAATGGCCTTGAAGGCCAACTTAAGCAACGTATCTTAGGTGCAGTACCGCAATTAACTATTTATAGCGAAGCGCCGTTAGTCGATTGGACTGAGCAGGCGAGTGCGCTTAAAGCCTTACCGGGTGTGTTAGGCGTTACACCGAGCGTGTCGACGCAGGCCATGGTGCAATCTGCGTCGAATATTCGCGCTGTGCAGGTTTATGGGGTGTTTCCCGAATTAGCACAAAAGTTATCCTCCGTTGCGCAGCATACTTACTCAGGTGCATTTGAACAGTTGGCGAGTGGCGACTTCAAGGTGATTTTAGGATCTGAGCTCGCACGGCAACTCAAAGTCGCTCCCGGTGATACGGTACGATTATTGAGTGGCGATGGTGTGGTGTACTCCCCATTAGGCCCAGTTCCGAGTCAACGTAAGTTCTTGGTATCTGGCATTTTTGAAATGGGCTCTCAGGTTGATGCTGGCGTTGCATATATCCATTATCAAGATGCAAAGCGTCTAATGCGTCAACCGAGTGAGGCTATTGATCAGCTTAGACTCTATTTAACCGATCCCTTTAGCGCGCCCGCTTTAGCGTCTAAAGTGCAGGATGTTCTCGCTAAACAAGATATTAAGGTAACAACCAGCGATTGGCGCGATACCTATGGTCACTTGTTTGGTGCGGTAAAAATGGAAAAGAACATGATGTCGCTGATGCTGAGCCTGATTGTGGCCGTGGCCGCATTCAATATTGTTTCGGCGCTAGTGATGATGGTGGTCGATAAAACCACGGATGTGGCAGTGCTAAAAACCCAAGGCGTAACCACGCCCGCCGTGATGGGCATTTTTGTGGTGCAGGGTTCGCTCAATGCAGTACTTGGTTTAGTGCTTGGGCTCGCGGTAGGTATACTTATCACTTTGAATCTGAATGGCATTATGACGACATTAGGCATTTCGATTTTAGGTGCGGGACAGAGTTTACCAGTAAAACTGGAGTTGATGCAGTTGTCAGTGATCGTGATAGGCACGCTATTGGTCACCTTGTTGGCGACCTTATATCCCGCGCTGCGTGCGGCCAGAGTGCAACCTGCAACTGCGTTGAGATACGAGTAAACTCGTGAGCTTTTACGAATAGTCGTCACCCATGGGTATTCATCCGTGAGTGATGGTTTGCTAAGATGAAAATAATTTAATGCATTGATTTAATGAAATAAATTGATGCCAAAGCATGTTTAAGAGAGAACTTCAATGCAAGACGTGTTACTGCAAGTGCAGAGTGTCAGTAAGAGTTACCATGATGGCGCCGTGACCACGCAAGTGTTGTCTAATGTCGATTTGCAGGTGTTTAAGGGCGAACAGTTGGCGATTGTCGGCAGCTCAGGCTCAGGTAAGAGTACGCTGCTGCATATTATGGGGACTTTGGATGAGCCAACCGCGGGCAAAGTCTTGTTGCTAGGCGAAGATTTATACCAAGTGTCTAGTGCGCGTCAAGCGCAGATCCGCAATCAAGATCTCGGCTTTATCTATCAATTCCATCATTTATTGCCTGAATTCACTGCGCTAGAAAACGTCGCTATGCCGGCATTTATTCAAGGTAAAGATCGTAAACAAGCGCTCGGCGATGCCAAAGTCTTATTGGAGCGGGTAGGGCTAGGCCATCGCATGACCCACATTCCCGCCGAACTATCGGGCGGCGAACGTCAGCGTGTCGCTATCGCAAGGGCGTTGATTAATAAACCTAAGTTAGTGCTGGCCGATGAACCTACGGGTAATTTAGATGCTAACAGTGGCGATGCGGTTTATGAGTTGATCCGCGAGCTGGCCGATCAGTTAGGTACGGCGTTTGTGGTGGTGACCCATGATCATAAATTGGCTGCCCGTATGGACCGCCAACTGATGATGAAAAACGGTTACTTGCAATTAGCGGCGGAAACCCAAGTATGAAAGGACCGTTAGCCCTATCCATTGGTTGGCGTTTTTATCGCGCCCGCCAATCCAACAGTTTTATTAGTTTTATTTCCTTTGCATCGACTGCCGGTATCGCTTTAGGTGTGGCGGTATTGATCATAGTTCTGTCTGCAATGAATGGTTTTGAGCGAGAGCTAGAGCAAAGATTACTGGGTGTAGTGCCACAGGCGGACATTGTCGGGGTGGACGAACCTATCGTCAATTGGCAGAGTGTTGCGCAAGGTGCGCTACAAATTGAAGGTATTCGTGGTGTAGCCCCCTTTATCCGCATGCAAGGTTTAGTGCAGAAGCCAGGTGGTTTTCAAGGCTTAGCCGTGGTGGGTATTGATCCGAAAGAAGAAACGAAGGTTTCAACTTTGTCACAGTTTATGAGTGATGCAAGCTGGCAGAGTCTGAGCCAAGATGAGAATCATATCGTCCTTGGCGAGAGTTTATTGACTAAGTTGGGGCTTGAGGTGGGTGATACGCTGGCCTTATATGTACAGGATATCGATCCAGACGCGGCAGGCAGTTTACGTGCGGCGAAGAGCCATCGTTTTGTGGTGTCAGGCACCTATCATCTGGGCGGTGAGCTTGAACTGACAACCGCTTATATTCCATTGCAATACGCGGCGCAGATCTTGAACATGAATAACGGTGTAACGGGTGTGCGTATTAGCGTCGATAAAGTGTTTGATGCACCAGTAAAAGTGCGCGAACTCGGTTATGCGCAAAAGCAGTCTGTGTATATCAGTGACTGGACCCGTACCCAAGGGCATTTATATCAAGATATTCAGTTAGTTCGCACTGTGATGTATTTAGTTTTAGTGTTGGTGATTGGTGTGGCCTGCTTTAACATTGTCTCCACCTTAGTCATGGCGGTGCGGGATAAAGCGTCCGAAATTGCGATTTTGATGACCATGGGCTTGAGTCGTTTGGCTGTGATGGGGATTTTCATGGTGCAGGGCGCGTTAAACGGTCTGCTTGGCTGTGGTCTTGGCGGCATTATCGGCGTGAGTGTGGCGCTGAATTTAAGTGCGATTGCGAGCTCAGTTGAGCAGTTACTCGGTATTCAACTGCTCTCGGCCGATGTTTACTTTGTCGATTTTTTACCGTCTGAGTTACATGTTTCGGATGCAGTACTGGTGATTGTGATGGCGTTTGTGATGAGTTTAATCGCGACTTTGTATCCCGCTTGGAAGGCGAGCCAAATTGCACCAGCACAAGCGTTAGCGGGTAGATAACTGGATAAATAGCTGTTCGTCCTGTTAGCCGATTTGGGCTGAAATCAGTGCAGATGTTTTCAGGACACTCCTTTCTTCCCAATGACTATTGCTTAATTACTATACTATTTCTAAATACGATATTGTGGTGACTGAGGACTTGATGACTCGAATACTTAAGGCTTTAGAATGAAAACCACATAAACAAAAAAGCCAGTGGGTGCTCTTAAAGAGATTACCACTGGCCTTTTTTGTATCTGTTTTATGCGTTTATTT
This sequence comes from Shewanella sp. NKUCC01_JLK, assembly GCF_019345615.1. Classification (NCBI taxonomy): domain Bacteria; kingdom Pseudomonadati; phylum Pseudomonadota; class Gammaproteobacteria; order Alteromonadales; family Shewanellaceae; genus Shewanella; species Shewanella sp. NKUCC01_JLK. Next base: position 49,524 of record NZ_JAHKRD010000005.1, read on the forward strand.
AAAGCTAAGTGTTAATCTTGATTAACGCTTTAAGCCTTCGTTCAATAATGGACGCATGATCTTCACTAATTCTGTGGTCACCTTAGGCGAGCCAGCAACTATGTTGCCCGAAACCAAATAGTTATGGTTGCCAGTAAAATCAGTCACTGTACCGCCCGCTTCGCGGCAAATCAGATCGCCAGCAGCGATATCCCATGGCTTTAAGCCGATTTCGAAGAAACCGTCCAAACGACCCGCGGCAACATAGGCTAAATCTAATGCGGCAGAACCTGCGCGACGTAAGTCAGCACATTGGCCGAAGACTTCGCCGAAAATAGCCATGTAAGTTTCAGTGTGTTGACGCGCCTTGAATGGGAAGCCAGTACCAATCATAGTAGGCGCTAATTCATTCACGTTGGTAACACGCAGACGGAAATCATTGAGTTTGGCGCCTTTACCACGGACGGCGGTAAAGAGTTCTTCACGGACAGGATCGTAAACAACGGCAACTTCAGTCTTGCCTTTGTATTGCAGAGCGATAGAAACCGCGAAGTGGGGAATGCCTCTAACAAAGTTGTTAGTGCCATCCAGAGGGTCGACTATCCAAACATAGTCTTTATTCTCACCGCGGTTTTCGCCTTTCTCTTCACCCACGATAGTATGATCAGGGTAAGATTTACGAATTTGGTAAGTAATTGTCGCTTCTGCTTCCTTGTCTACACTGGTAACAAAATCGTTGATACCTTTTGAACTGACTTCGATACGGTCAAGTTCAGTATAGGCGCGCATAATAGTTTGGCCGGCCGCGCGGGCAGCGCGTACAGCAATCGTCAGCATCGGATGCATTGCAATCCCCTGGATGTTAAAGAACGTTAAAATAGCGGGCGGTATTATACTCGATTTGATAGTTATATCAAATACCGATTTTCATATAAGCATTCGGCAATGGCTGTGATAATATTCGTCCCCAACGTTTTATGAATTAAATTAAGTTGTTTCATGCTAAGTAATATTCGAGTGGTTTTAGTGGGGACTTCGCACCCCGGCAATATTGGTTCTACTGCCAGAGCGATGAAGACTATGGGTCTGTCTACTCTGTATCTTGCAGAACCCCGGGTTGAGCCCGATGGTCATTCCATAGCATTAGCCGCGGGTGCATCGGATATTCTGAAACATCTTGTGAAAGTGGATTCACTTGCTGAAGCGATTGCCGATTGCAGTCTAGTGATTGCAACCAGCGCGCGCAGTCGCACTTTAGATTGGCCCATGTTAGAGCCAAGACAAGCTGGGGTGAAATTAGCGACCGAGGCACTTAAAGGCCCTGTTGCGATTGTGTTTGGCCGTGAAAACCATGGTTTAAGCAATGAAGAGCTGCAACAGTGCACTTATCATGTGGCTATCCCTGCAAATCCAGAGTACAGCTCGCTTAATCTGGCGCAAGCCGTACAAATCATTTGTTATGAAACCCGCGTTGCCCATCTCGCGCAAAAAGACGTTGCCGAAGAAGAGCTGACTGAGTATCCCTTGGCTGCCGATCAGGAACGTTTTTTCGCACACCTTGAAACGACACTGTTATCAACTGGATTTATCATAAAGAACCATCCTGGACAAGTGATGATGAAACTTCGCCGCTTGTTTAGTCGTGCACGGATTGAGAGTCAGGAAATGAATATCCTCAGGGGTATTTTGACGTCAATTGAGAAAGTGGCGGGTTCTAAAGAAAAATAGCCAAACCTTAATAATTAACACTAATCGCGAAGGATAAACAATGGGCGTGATAGCTAGGCTAAAAGAAGATATTGAATCTATATATCACCGTGATCCTGCGGCGCGTAGCGCGTTTGAGATCTTGGTTAACTATCCAGGCATGCATGCCATTTGGTTGCATCGGATAAGCCATAAGCTATGGAAGCGCGATTGGCGCTTAACGGCACGTTGTTTATCGACGTTTTCCCGTTGGTTGACAGGAGTTGAAATCCATCCTGGGGCAACCATAGGTCATCGATTTTTTATCGACCACGGTATGGGCGTTGTGATAGGTGAAACGGCTGAGATTGGTGATGATTGCACCCTTTATCACGGTGTCACGCTTGGTGGAACCACCTGGCAGGCGGGGAAACGTCACCCTACGTTAGCCAATAACGTGGTGGTGGGCGCAGGGGCAAAAATCCTCGGTCCTATTACCATGCACGATGGTGCGCGTGTGGGTTCGAATTCTGTTGTGGTGAAAGATGTGCCCAAAGATACCACGGTTGTGGGGATTCCTGGGCGCGTGGTGGCTACACCGTCACCGCAATCGAAAGAGAAAACTGAACGCCGCAGCGCGATGGCAAAAAAATATGGCTTCGATGCGTACGCGGTATCACCGGATAATCCCGATCCGGTGGCCAATGCAATAGGGCAGATGCTCGATCACATGCATTTGATGGACTCGAAAGTTCAAGAGTTGTGTCAAGCCATTCAAGGGCTGGGTGGCAATGTCTGCACTGAAAAACTGCCAGAGCTTGATATGGGCGAGTTTAATGATGCAGAAAAAGCGGCAGCGGAAAAACGCCATAGTGCATTAGATGAGTTTGATCCGAGTATCTAAGTTTCAAGAAATGGTTCAACTTAGCGGTCTAACTTGCTTAAGGGCTGACCCTTACAAGGGTCTCGTTTAGCGTTTTACTTTAGCTTATCCTGTTGTAAAGGCGCATATTGCGATCAAACCAGAGTTTGATCGCGCCATAGTACCGAGATCACTTTTATCCTGCGTTTATATCGTGCTAGATGTCGATTAATTGGCGCTCTAGCATTGAATCTTAAGCCGGAAACAGGTTAAATACCCCACCCAGATGAAAGGGTATTGGTTATGCGCACACTCAATACTTGAGTGTTTTAGTAGGTTTTAATACTTGACTGAATTACTCGGGTATGTTGAAATAAAGCATACCTCTTCGGGAGCTATGGTAGTTATGAAACTTACATCAAAAGGTCGTTATGCAGTAACCGCTATGCTAGATGTGGCAATCCACTCAGCATCGGGACCAGTTCCCTTAGCGGATATCTCTGAAAGACAAGGGATTTCGCTTTCCTATCTGGAACAACTCTTCGCTAAGCTAAGAAAACACGGTTTAGTGGCCAGTGTACGTGGACCGGGCGGTGGTTATCGCTTAGGCCTAGAAGCCAATGATATTTCAGTCGGCATGGTTGTCCATGCTGTAGACGAGTCTGTCGATGCGACTCGTTGCCAAGGACTTGGCAATTGTCAGAGTGGAACTCGCTGCTTAACCCATTCACTTTGGGGCGATTTAAGCAAACAAATTTCCGATTTTTTAGATGGTATCAGTCTTGCCGGCTTGATGCAGAAGCGAGATGTGCAATTTATCTCACTTAAGCAAGACACTATGCAAAAGGAACAAAGAGTCAGTTTATAGCGGCACTTTGTTATATATAAAAATAATTTTTGTACGTTGTATGTAGCCTCTACCAGAGACTGCTCAGTACGGAGTGTGTTATGAAGCTTCCTATCTATTTAGATTATGCCGCCACCACGCCTGTTGATCCTAGAGTCGCGGAAAAGATGTTCCAATGCATGACAATGGACGGCATCTTTGGTAATCCGGCCTCACGTTCACACCGCTACGGCTGGCAAGCCGAAGAAGCGGTGGATATTGCTCGCAACCAAGTTGCCGAGTTAATTAACGCCGATCACCGCGAAATTGTGTTTACCTCTGGCGCGACGGAATCGAACAACTTAGCGATAAAAGGTGTTGCTCATTTCTATCACAAGAAAGGCAAGCACATCATCACCAGTAAGACTGAACATAAAGCGGTTCTCGATACTTGTCGCCAATTAGAGCGTGAAGGTTTCGAAGTGACTTATTTAGAGCCTGCGGCTAACGGCATCATTCCTATGGAACGTTTAGAAGCAGCGATGCGTGACGACACTATCCTTGTCAGCATCATGCACGTGAACAACGAAATCGGTGTTATCCACGATATCGATGCAATCGGTGAGCTATGCCGTTCAAAGGGCATTATTTTCCACATGGATGCGGCGCAAAGTGCAGGCAAAGTGCCTATCGATGTGCAAGCCACTAAAGTGGATTTGATCTCGATTTCTGGTCACAAAATGTATGGTCCTAAAGGTATCGGCGCCTTATATGTTCGCCGTAAGCCTCGCATTCGCTTAGAAGCGCAAATGCACGGTGGCGGTCATGAGCGTGGTATGCGCAGCGGTACGTTACCAACGCATCAAATCGTAGGTTTAGGTGAAGCTGCTGCAATCGCAAAAGCGGAAATGGCCTCTGATGACGCGCGTATCGGTGCATTACGTGACAAATTATGGAATGGCATCAAGCACATTGAAGAAACCTATATCAATGGTGATGCGATTGACCGTGTTAGCGGTAGCCTCAACGTCAGCTTCAACTATGTTGAAGGCGAGTCGTTAATGATGGCACTGAAAGATTTAGCGGTTTCATCGGGTTCGGCTTGTACCTCAGCCAGCCTAGAGCCTAGTTACGTATTACGTGCACTTGGCTTAAATGATGAAATGGCACATAGCTCGATTCGTTTCTCAATCGGCCGTTTCACAACCGAAGAAGAAATCGATCACGCTATCGAAGTAATTACTCAATCTATTGATAAATTAAGAGAAATGTCTCCTTTGTGGGAAATGTTTAAAGATGGGATCGACCTGAACCAAGTTCAGTGGGCACATCATTAATTCTGACCTTTACAATAGATAATTTTGGAGCAGTACCATGGCTTACAGTGAAAAAGTGATAGATCATTATGAGAATCCACGTAACGTTGGTTCTTTTGATAAAAACGATCCTTCGGTCGTGACCGGTATGGTAGGCGCGCCTGCTTGCGGTGACGTGATGAAACTTCAGTTGAAAATTGGTGCTGATGGCATCATTCAAGACGCTAAGTTCAAAACCTACGGTTGTGGTAGCGCGATTGCGTCTAGCTCACTGGTAACTGAGTGGGTTAAAGGCAAGACTATCGAACAAGCTGCGGCGATCAAAAACACGGATATCGCTGAAGAATTGGCATTGCCACCAGTGAAGATCCACTGTTCAATTTTGGCTGAAGATGCCATTAAAGCTGCTATCGACGAGTACAAATCGAAACAAGCTAAGTAACATCTGGAGTTAAGATGGCGATTACAATGACCCCAGCGGCAGCCGATCGTGTCAGATCTTTCTTAGTCAACCGAGGCAAAGGTGTAGGCCTGCGTCTCGGCTTAAGAACATCAGGCTGTTCTGGTATGGCTTATGTACTTGAGTTCGTTGATTCTTTAAATGATGACGATGAAGTGTTTGATATCGAAGATGTGAAAATCATCATAGATGCCAAGAGCCTTATCTATCTTCAAGGGATCGAGCTGGATTTTGTTAAAGAAGGGCTGAATGAAGGCTTCCAATTTAATAATCCTAACGCAAAAGGTGAGTGTGGTTGTGGTGAGAGTTTCACTGTTTAACCGCTAAAGTTGACGCATGAATTATTTCGAGCTGTTTAAATTTTCCCCTGCCTTCGATATTGATACCGCCTTACTTGCAGAACGCTATCGCGAACTGCAATGGGCGGTTCATCCCGATAAATTTGCCAATGATACTGATCAGCAAAAATTGCTGTCGGTGCAGCGCACGGCGCAAGTCAATGATGGTTTTCAAACCTTAAAAGATCCCATTCGCCGCGCCGAGCATATCTTGTCGCTGCGTGGTATTGAATTAAGCCATGAAACCACGACAGTGAAAGATACTGGCTTCTTGATGCAGCAAATGGAATGGCGCGAGGCGTTGGAAGATATACGCGATAGTGCCGATCCTCAAGCGAGTATTGACGAGCTATATCAATCTTTTGCGCAGTACCGCGCGCAACTCACTCAGCAATTGACTCAACTGTTAACCAGTGAGCAGGCTGAAGATGCATTGTTAGCGGCAGATCAAGTTCGCAAACTCAAATTTATGGCAAAATTACACGACGAGTTGACCAGAGTCGAAGACGCTCTGTTAGATTGATTTTCCGTGTTTATGTTACTTTGCTGGCTCAAGTACGCTTGAGTTAGCATTATTAAGTTGGATATATATGGCCCTTTTGCAGATAGCTGAGCCCGGTCAAAGTGCCGCGCCGCACCAACATAGACTTGCCGTTGGCATCGATTTAGGTACGACCAATTCTTTGGTGGCGGCCGTTCGAAGTGGAGAGACGGCAACCCTGCCGGACGAACTTGGACAGCATTCATTACCTTCTATCGTGCGTTATACCCAAGATTCAGTCGAAGTCGGCGCACTTGCGGCGTTGAGTTCGGCGCAGGATCCGCAAAACACGATCGTTTCGGTAAAGCGTTTTATGGGCCGCAGCCTAGCGGATATTAAAGCTGGCGAGCAATTATTGCCCTACGAGTTTGCCGAAAGCGAAAACGGTTTACCTTTATTTGTGACTCCCCAAGGCCAAGTGAATCCCGTGCAAGTGTCTGCGGAGATTTTACGCCCGCTGATCGCCCGCGCTGAAAAAACCTTAGGCGGCGAACTGCAAGGTGTGGTGATCACTGTGCCTGCGTATTTCGACGATGCTCAGCGCCAAGGCACAAAAGATGCCGCAGCTTTGCTGGGTGTTAAAGTGCTACGTTTGTTGAATGAACCGACGGCTGCTGCGATTGCCTATGGCTTAGATTCTAAGCAAGAGGGCGTGATTGCCATCTATGATTTAGGTGGCGGCACTTTTGATATTTCTATTTTGCGCTTGAATCGTGGTGTATTTGAAGTGTTAGCCACTGGTGGTGATTCAGCGCTTGGCGGCGATGATTTCGATCATTTACTGCAAGCACATATGCAGCAAGTGTGGCAGCTTAGCGACATCGACTCACAATTAAGTCGTCAGTTGCTGATTGAATCGCGTCGAGTTAAAGAAGCCTTAACTGATGCAGCAGAAACTGAAGCGAAAGTGATCCTTGCCGATGGTACTGAACTGACGCAAATCGTTACTAAAGCTGAATTTGATGCCATGATTGCGGCATTGGTGAAAAAGACGATTGCCAGCTGTCGCCGTACCCTGCGTGATGCGGGCGTGACGACGGATGAAGTGCTTGAAACTGTGATGGTTGGCGGTTCAACGCGCGTGCCATTAGTGCGTGAACAGGTCGAAGCTTTCTTCGGTAAACCACCGCTGACATCTATCGATCCCGATCGTGTTGTCGCCATTGGTGCGGCCATTCAAGCCGACATTTTAGTGGGTAACAAACCCGAATCGGATTTGTTATTGCTCGATGTGATCCCTTTGTCATTAGGCATAGAGACCATGGGCGGCTTAGTGGAAAAAGTGGTATCGCGTAATACCACGATTCCGGTTGCACGGGCGCAGGAATTTACCACCTTTAAAGATGGTCAAACGGCCATGGCATTCCATGTGGTGCAGGGCGAGCGTGAGCTCGTTGCCGATTGCCGCTCACTGGCGCGTTTTACCTTAAAAGGTATTCCGCCGTTAGCCGCTGGCGCTGCGCATATTCGTGTGACTTTCCAAGTGGATGCCGATGGTTTACTTAGCGTGACCGCGATGGAGAAGTCCACCGGCGTGCAGTCTAGTATTCAAGTTAAGCCGTCTTTTGGTTTATCGGATACTGAAATTGCCACTATGCTGAAAGATTCGATGAAGTATGCTAAAGACGATATCGGTCGTCGTATGCTGGCCGAGCAGCAAGTGGAGGCGGCGAGGGTACTCGAGTCTTTACATGCCGCGTTAGCGAAGGATGGCGATTTGCTGAATGCCGATGAGCGTGCTCAGATCGATGCTACTATGGCCAATGTGGCGCAAGTTGCCGCGGGCGATGATGCCGATGCGATTAAGCTCGCGATTGAAAAACTGGATGAGCAAACCCAAGATTTTGCTGCCAGACGTATGGACAATTCTATTCGAGTGGCATTCAAAGGCCAGTCGATCGACAACATATAGGTGATGTAATGCCCCAATTAGTCTTTCTTCCCCATGCCGAGTTGTGCCCTGATGGCGCTGTGCTTGAGGCGAATGTTGGTGAGACCATTCTCGATGTTGCGCTGCGTAATGGCATCAATATCGAGCATGCCTGTGAAAAGTCCTGTGCTTGCACGACGTGTCACTGTATCGTGCGTGAAGGCTTTAATGATCTTGAGCCAAGTGATGAGCTAGAAGATGACATGTTAGACAAAGCATGGGGACTCGAGCCCGAAAGCCGTCTATCTTGTCAGGCTAAAGTGGTCGACACTGACATGGTGATTGAGATCCCTAAATACACGGTTAACATGGTTAGCGAAGGCAATTAATATTGCTTCGATAATGATTAAAACCAGTCCACGTGACTGGTTTTTTGCTTTTGGCGTTGAGCATTTGTGCAACTAATCTTGTCTATGCCTCTAGTTGTTTGATTTATCCTTGCGCAAGCGTATTATGCGCTCAAAATTAATGGTTGCCGGAGACCAAATGAGAATAGCGATTTTATCGCAAGGGCCAGAGTTATATTCAACGAAGCGACTCGTTGAAGCGGCTCAATTACGTGGTCATGAAGTACACGTAATCAATCCCCTTGAATGTTATATGAATATCAACATGCGGCAATCGAGTATCCACATTGGCGGGCGAGAGTTACCTGCATTTGATGCCGTGATCCCCCGTATTGGGGCGTCGATTACCTTTTATGGTTCGGCGGTGTTGCGCCAATTTGAGATGATGGGCGTCTATGCCTTAAATGATTCAGTTGGAATTTCCCGCTCACGGGACAAATTGCGTTCTATGCAGTTGATGTCACGCCGCGGTATTGGTTTGCCTATTACCGGTTTTGCCAATAAACCGAGTGATATTCCTGACTTAATTGATATGGTGGGTGGCGCGCCTCTGGTGATTAAATTACTCGAAGGCACCCAAGGCATTGGCGTGGTATTAGCCGAGACCCGCAAAGCGGCTGAGAGCGTGATTGAAGCCTTTATGGGCCTTAAAGCCAACATCATGGTGCAGGAATATATCAAAGAAGCCAACGGCGCAGACATTCGCTGTTTCGTGCTCGGTGATAAAGTGATTGCCGCCATGAAACGTCAAGCTATGCCCGGTGAGTTTCGCTCTAATTTGCACCGTGGTGGCACGGCGAGTTTAGTCAAACTGACTCCTGAAGAGCGCTCTGTAGCTATTCGTGCGGCGAAGACGATGGGATTAAATGTGGCAGGGGTTGATTTGTTACGCTCAAACCATGGCCCTGTGATCATGGAAGTGAACTCTTCACCAGGGCTTGAGGGGATTGAAGGCGCCACCACGAAAGATGTGGCGGGTGCTATTATTGATTTTGTTGAAAAAAATGCGATTAAAGTAAAAAAGGTGACGCAAGCACAGGGGTAATGCCTCGGTTGTCGAGTATTGACTACGGAATATCAACACTTGATTCACCTCCTTATGGGTAACGGCGTTAAGCACTAGCTTATCCATTCAAGCGAACCGAATAGGGGAAAACGATGACATTAACTTGGATAGATTCGTTAGATATTGCGTTGGAATTACTCGAAGCACACCCAGAGGTGAATCCCACTCAGCTGCATTTCACCCAACTGTATGAGTGGGTGTTAGCTTTGAATGATTTTGCTGATGATCCTAAGCATTGCAATGAAAAAATACTGGAAGCAATTCAGCAGTGTTGGATTGATGAAAAGTAGTGAGCACAGTTGTGGTACGGCTTTTTATGTGAGGCATCTTGTCCTTCAGAAGATTAACTAAGGTGATTTACCTCACGTATTTGCAGTGGCGCAGAGAATATTTGGCGAGAGTTTGATCACAGTCAAGTTCATTTTCAGTGGATATCGTAATTTGTTGTATATTGGTTAAGGCATTTATATGGCTTAACTTTATTCTCGCAACTGCAAGGATGTTCACATGAAACTTTTGCTTGTATTGTTATGTATGCTTGTCCCTTCAATGGCTTGGGCTCATCCAGGTCATGGCGGTGTCGGTTTATTCCATCACTTGTTAGATCTTGCACCCGCAGTCATTTTAGTCGCTTTGATTGCATGGGCTGGTATTTGGGCAAAAAATAGAAAATAATCCCATTTTTTAATGAGTTAATGAACCCTGCTAAGGATTTATCCTACTAGCGGGGTATTTTGTGTGATCAAACTGATTACGAATAAAGCGAATGTGCGCAATATCTCAGACTAATTTGCTATAAAGATAGGATTTAGCTTTTAAATTTCGTATAATCCGCGCGAATTTTTTAAACTTGCTGACAAAGGAAGCTAGTTATGGCGATCGAACGCACATTTTCTATTATCAAACCTGATGCTGTTGCAAAAAACCACATCGGTGCTATCTACAATCGTTTTGAAACTGCTGGTCTTAAGATCGTTGCATCAAAAATGTTACACCTGACTAAAGAACAAGCTGAAGGTTTCTATGCTGAGCATAGCGAACGCGGCTTCTTCGGTGCTCTGGTTGCATTCATGACTTCTGGTCCTATCATGGTCCAAGTATTAGAAGGCGAAAACGCTGTTTTAGCTCACCGTGAAATTTTAGGTGCAACTAACCCAGCTCAAGCGGCTCCTGGTACTATCCGTGCTGATTTCGCTGAAAGCATTGACGAAAACGCGGCTCACGGCTCTGATGCTGTTGAATCCGCTGCTCGTGAAATTGCTTACTTCTTCAGCGCTGAAGAACTGTGTCCACGCACTCGTTAATTCGATGCTAAGACTGAAAAAGGAGCCCTAGGCTCCTTTTTTATTGGCTACAATTTAGCGAATACTGCTTGCCGTGCGCAATGAATCTAATGCCGCGATATCAATCACGTCTCGATTCACCGTTTTAAAGTTGAATTAGCATTTGTTTTTATTGTTCTTTTAAAATTCTGCACATTTTTTTAATTTTCTTGCTTGAAATTTTCTCTCCCGTCCTTATATCTATTTCAGGATCGCTCGATGAGGGTCCTAGTGTGAATTCTGTGCCGTAAGGACAGAAGATTTAATTCGGCAGACTCTACAAACGTTTTCATCCTGAAAACAGTCCGCCAATTCTCCATATTGCTTAAGACAAGGATATGAATATGCGTACTTATGATTTAACACCACTTTACCGCAGTGCCATTGGTTTTGACCGTTTAGCGCAATTGGCAGAACATGCCGCCGCCAATAATGGCAACTCAGGTTATCCTCCATATAACATCGAATTACTCGGCGAAAATCGTTATCGCATAACGATGGCCGTAGCCGGATTCTCTATGGATGAACTTGAGATCAGCAGTGAAGGTGAAAAATTACTGGTGAAAGGCAATAAAGCCGAAAGCCAAACCGAGCGTAAATACCTGTATCAAGGCATAGCTGAACGCGGTTTTGAGCGTACTTTCCAGCTGGCAGACTATGTCACTGTGCTCGGTGCAAGTTTAGAAAATGGCTTACTCAATGTTGATTTAGTGCGTGAAATTCCTGAAGCATTGAAACCACGCAAAATTGAAATCACCTCATCGCGCTTGTTAGACAGCCAGTCATAATTGACGCTGTGATAACCGCCTAAAACCTAAGGGGAGCATTATGCTCCCCTTGATGTTTTTGTGCTTATGCGAAAATGTCCGCGAGATTTCCGAGGGAAAGCTAGGCCTTCATGGCCTTTTCGCCGCGGGCCAAACCCACCACGCCGGAGCGAGAGACTTCGACCAATTTGGTGACTTCCCCCAGCGCATGAATAAAGGCATCGAGTTTATCTGACGTGCCCACCATTTGGATGGTGTATAAATTGGCGGTGACATCGACAATTTGACCGCGGAAAATATCCGCCATACGTTTTACTTCTTCCCTAAATTCACCTTGGGCTCGTACCTTAACAAGGGCGAGTTCGCGTTCAATATAAGCAGACTCGGTAATATTCGATACTTTTAACACATCGATTAACTTATGTAGCTGCTTCTCTATCTGCTCTAACACCATTTCGTCGGCAACGACTGTGATATTAAGCCGCGACAGGGTGATATCGTCCGTTGGCGCCACTGTTAAACTTTCAATGTTATAACCGCGTTGTGAAAATAAACCGACCACACGAGACAGGGCGCCGGATTGGTTTTCTAATAATACAGATATAATTCGACGCATTAGCATTTCTCCGTCTTGGTCAGCCACATTTCATTCATCGCACCACCGCGAATCAACATGGGGTACACGTGCTCAGTTTCATCCACCATGATGTCGATAAAGACCAGTCTGTCTTTCATCGCCAGCGCTTCAGCCATTTTTGACTCAAGTTCGGCGGGATCGCTGATCGTCATGCCAACATGGCCATAGGCCTCGGCAATTTTGGCAAAATTTGGCACTGAATCCATATAGGAATGTGAGTGACGGCCAGAGTAAATCATGTCCTGCCATTGTTTTACCATGCCAAGGAAACGATTGTTTAAGTTGATAATTTTAACCGGCGTATCATATTGCAGCGCGGTCGAAAGCTCTTGAATGTTCATCTGGATGGAACCATCACCCGTGACACACACAACGGTGGCATCAGGCATGGCCATTTTTACGCCCATCGCTGCGGGCAGGCCGAATCCCATTGTCCCTAGGCCACCTGAGTTGATCCAGCGGCGCGGCTTATCGAACGGATAGTACAAGGCGGCAAACATTTGGTGCTGGCCAACATCTGATGCGACATAGGCATCGCCATTGGTCAGCTTATACAAGGTTTCAATCACTTGCTGTGGTTTGATGCGGCCACTGTTTTTGTCATAGGCCAGACAATCGCGACTGCGCCATTGTTCAATGTCATTCCACCAAGTGGCAATGGCATCGTTGTCGTTGTGTTCGTTCGATTCATCTAACAGTGCCAACATGCTGTCTAAAATACTGTCGGCTGACCCCACGATAGGAATATCCACGTGGATGGTTTTCGAAATAGAAGAGGGATCGATGTCGATATGCAAAATGGTCGCGTTCGGGCAGTATTTTTCCACATTATTGGTGGTTCTATCGTCGAAGCGTACACCAATACCGAAGATCAAATCGCAGTTATGCATTGTCATGTTGGCTTCGTAGCGACCGTGCATCCCAAGCATGCCTAAACTGTTTTTGTGGGTGCTTGGAAAAGCGCCAAGCCCCATCAGCGTGCTGACGACGGGAATATTTAATCTCTCAGCCAATTGCAGGATTTGCTTATCACAACCTGAGATAATCGCGCCGCCACCGACATAAAGTACCGGTTTTTTCGCGGCTAACAGGGCTTGAAGACCACGGCGGATCTGACCTTTATGGCCTGATGTCGTTGGATTGTACGAGCGCATTTTGACGCTTTCTGGGTAGCAATATTCGTGCAGCAGAGCTGGGTTTAAACAATCTTTTGGCAGATCGACAACCACAGGACCGGGACGGCCAGTAGAGGCAATGTAAAAAGCCTTTTTAATAATTTCAGGAATTTCAGTCGGATCTTTGACTAAAAAGCTGTGTTTCACCACAGGGCGAGAGATACCTATCATGTCGCATTCTTGGAAGGCATCGTTTCCGATAAGATTGCTCGGGACTTGACCCGATAACACCACAAGGGGAATAGAATCCATGTAAGCGGTGGCAATACCGGTAATCGCGTTGGTCGCGCCTGGACCTGAGGTGACTAATACCACGCCCACTTTACCCGTGGCACGGGCGTAGCCATCGGCCATGTGTACGGCGGCTTGTTCGTGGCGAACGAGTATGTGTTCAATACCGGGGATAACGTGCAGGGCGTCGTAGATATCTAAAACTGAACCGCCAGGATAGCCAAAAATGTGCTTTACGCCTTCATCGATCAAAGAACGCACTATCATGCTGGCGCCGGATAACATCTCCATGTGGAACTCCTATTGCATAGTACCGTTACGGTAAACAGTATCTTGTTACAGCGACGGTAATCGCTCTAAAAATTAAGCCTGAAGGGTAATTCAGACTCCGAAATGCTGAACTGACTTCGTCGAAGACAAGTGACTCATCCCTTAGGATGCAGCAACTGTTGCAATGAACAGAATTTCATCATATTCAAAAAAAACAACATTTCAAGCCTTTTATGTAAAAAATAACCAACTTGAAACAATTTCACGTTTGAATGACTCGATAACTTGCTTGAATCGCCAAGTAACCTAGGCTGGTTTATGGGCTTATCTTATATTTTTCAGATTGTTAGATGCTTAAAAAGCAAAAACGGCACTAAAAGTGCCGTTTTGGTGTTGGAGGTTAGATAAGCAGATACTTAACTGTCGCGATTAAATATTACTTATTTGCTACATCTGTGAAAGCCAATGCGCTGTTTTATGCGATCAAACATGTGTTGCCGATGTGGCATTGGTATCCATGGCTCTTAGAAATAGACCCTTAAAAATAGATCCTTAAACCGTCGGCGGTATTTGATGCTTTGGACGATTGAATTGGCAAATACCGACTAACACAATAGAACCTAACATGAGGGCAGAGAAGGGCACGGCAGTGCCATCGTAAAACACCGCCAATAATGGCCCCGCCAGTGCGCCACAGCCAAATCTTAAGGTGCCAATAACTGCGGTTGCGGTTCCTGTTTCTTGTTTAAACTTCATCAGTACTATCGCATCGGCATTGACTGACATCACCCCTAGGCTACCCATCAAAGGAATAAGCATGATCACGGTAAAGTGATAGCTCATATCCAGCAGGTTTACGGTTAATAAACCGACACCAGCAATCGCCCCGAAAAAGGTCGACACATGCAACATACGTAGCGAACCATAACGGCCCACGATGCGCGTATTAATGATATTGGCCAGCATCAAGGCGCCGACGTTAGTGCTAAACAAGATGGCAAAATAGGATTTATCTAAGGCAAAGACTTCCATGTAAACGAAGGGCGATGCGGTGAGATAACAGAAAAATGAAAAAGACGTTAACACGCCACTGGCAATGTTTAGCTTAACGCCAGGACGGGAAAATACGGTCGCATAGGCGCCAAGAAACGATTTCTGGCTGCGGGTATCCATATCTTTATCGCTGGGCATTTTTAGCGCAAACAGCACCAGTAATAACAGGGTTGCGGCATAGGCGGATTGAATGAAGAAGATTAAATGCCAATCACCGAGTTCGAGGATCACGCTGCCAATACTAGGAGCCAACAATGGCGCTAACATCATGATTAAACTCACGTATGACATACCCTTGGCGGTATTGTCACCATAGACTTCTTTGATGTATCCCGGCACCACCACAGTCGCAGCCGCGCCGATAAAGGCCTGTAAAAAACGTAGTCCAAGAAAGACTTCGACTTGACCCGCAAACCCAATCAGTAAGCTGGTGAGCATAAATCCACTCAGTCCCAATATCACCATAGGGCGACGACCAATGCGGTCGGCTAGGGGGCCGAAACATAACATGCCCAGCGCGTAACCCGCTAAGTAGATACTCAGGGACTGTTGCACTGTCGTGACATCGGTATGAAAACTGAGCGCCAATGTCGACATCGCAGGTAAGTACATGTCGATGGCCAATGGCGTGATCGCGACAATCGCCGCAAGCATGGGAATAAGCAGCGCTAAATTCGGTATACGTCTGCCGTTATGGGCAGAAGGTTGTGATTGTGGGTCCACTGTTACCTCGGGTGGCGAAAGAATTGAAAGCGTATTTCACAGGTTTATGCGGTGTGGTTTAAATTGTACTAGGACAATTCACAATTAATCCGCCATTTTTAAGCCAGTTCCTGCGCTACCAGTTTCTACACTAAGAGCGAGAGCACATGATCAAGATCATTGGCGGGGTTTAGGCAAAAGTGAATTGCGTTATTGTCTATTTGCACAGTTCAGACAGCAAGCAATAGCATAGTAAAGTGCTCGGACAAATAAACCAATCTTTGCGCTGATTTCTTTACTGTATTTTACCGATTAAATTGTAACTAAGTGGTAAGTTTGATTATCGAGGCATCACTTTAGTGGATTGAGCCGTTATCTTCACAAGATTCTTCATTTAAATCTTTCTTATCAAGTCTTTCTTATCAAATCGTAGCCCTTTGTAACTCTGCTCTTTACACCTTAGTCCTTCACATCCTTATGGTTCAAACTGACTCATTCTAAAGTGCGAGCTGTCATCTGAGTGTCACTGCTTTGTCATCTAGGTGTCTTTTATGCTGACTAATTTAGTGGGCTTTAGCTTCACCCTACTAAAAATAAAATATTCAGGAATGACACGATGAAAACACAACTACTCCCGCTTGCAACCGCCATTATGGCGAGCTTATTACTCGGTGCTTGCAGCGGTGATGATGGCGCAGCAGGTGATAAAGGCGACAACGGCTTAAATTCACTGGTTAAAGTGACCGCATTAACTATCGGTGATGCAAATTGTCCCGCCGGTGGTCAGCGTATCGATACCGGATTAGATGCCAACCATAATGGACAATTGGATAATAGTGAAATTGCAGTCGCGCAAACCCAATATATTTGCCAGCCACAAACTGTAAGCTTAAAAGCAGAGTTGATTGGTCGTCATCAGACTGGCGTTTATGGCTTAAGTGCCGCCGAAATCGTTGAATATCACAGTGCATCTAACCGTATTTTTGTGGTCAATGCGATTAGCGGCAAAGTCGATATTATCGATGGCAGCTTATTAGCGACTGCATCAAACGCCACAGATCCTTTAGCATTGAATAATCTTGAAAAATTAGTAGAACTCGATGTTGCTAAGGATGTGGGTCAAACCTTTATGGGTAGCGTGAACAGCGTGAGTATTTCAGGCAACTTGTTAGTGGCTGCCATTGAGCGTGGTGACGCTGCAGGCAATAAAACCCAAGCTAATGGTTTTGTAGCTTTTTATCAGCTTAACGGCACAGATGCTCCGCAGTTTATCAGCGCCGTCGAAGTCGGTGCTTTACCCGATAATGTGGTGTTCACCCACGATGGTAAAACCTTACTCGTGGCCAATGAAGGCGAACCAAATCCAGCCTATACCTTAGATCCTGAAGGCAGTGTTGCGTTGATTGCTATTACTGACGGTAAGCCCGCAGCTACTGCGACCATCATAAATTTTAGTGCGTTTAATCAGGGCGGTGCGCGTGCAACTGAAATCACCGCTGACATTAAAATTAATGGCCCAATGGCGAGTGTGGCGCAGGATTTAGAACCTGAATATATCGCCATTAGCCAAGATAACCGCCGTGCATTTGTCAGTTTACAAGAGAACAATGCTATTGCCGTGATTGATATCGCCAATGCGAAAGTCTCGAAGATTTTACCGCTAGGCCTCAAAGATTACGGGCTTGATGTGAATAAAATTGATGCGAGTGACAAAGATAATCTTGTTAACCAGCAAAGCTACACAGGGGTGTACGGCATGTATCAACCCGATACCCTTGCTAGCTACCGTTGGAATAACACTGACTTTATTGTGACTGCGAATGAAGGTGACTCCCGTGACTATGCGGCTTTTTCGGAAGAAGCCCGCGCAGGGGATTTAGTGCTCGACCCGAATCACCCACAATTTGCCGCCGCAAAAGATAAAACCCAATTAGCGCGTCTCAAGGTAACGACGAGCATGGGGGACGATGATAAGGATGGCGACTACGACAAAGTCATGAGCTTTGGTGCTCGTTCATTCTCGATTTGGAATGCTGATGGTCAGCAAGTGTTTGACAGTGGCAGTGATTTTGAACGTATTACCGCCGCACTACTGGGGGATAAATTCAACAATAACAACGAAGAAAATAAAGGTGATAGTCGCAGCGATGACAAGGGGCCAGAGCCAGAAGCTTTAGCCCTAGGCCAAATTGGTCAACGACTATATGCCTTTGTTGGTTTAGAACGTACCTCTGGCTTTATGATCTATGACGTGACTAATCCTTTTGATGTGCATTTTGTCGACTATGTTGTGAATCGTGATTTTGAAGCTGACTTCGTTGTCGATACCGCTACAGGTGCAGTCAAAGGTGATGCAACATTGGCGGGTGATTTAGGGCCAGAAGGGATGAAATTTGTCAGTGCCGATAAAAGCCCTAACGGTAATCCTTTGTTAATCATAGGCAATGAAGTCAGTGGCACCACAAGTGTTTACCAACTCAAGATCAAGTAATTGAGCTTTACTCAGTCACCTGAGCATCGCGCTTTGGACGTGGGCCTTGTGAGTTCTTGATATAACCGCTCTAAAATCCACCATTGGAGGCATGAATACCGCCAATGGTGAGGGTTTAGGCTATCCAACCGAGCCATAGCCACCACAGATAATCCAGTGGGATCAGTGCAACGAGCGTTATTGCCGCCAGCGGTAAGGTGATGTTAAGTAGTTTGCTTAAGGGCTCTTGGGATAATTGCATCGCCAAAATCAACGGGGCAACCTGATAAGGAAAAATCACGGTTGAGAAACCGATCACCTGCGTCATTAATACCGCAGGGGTGGAGAAGCCAGTTGCATTGGCAAAATCTGCCGCCATGGGGGACAACACAGTCGGCACGCCTGGAACCGTTGCCACTAATCCTGTTAGCGTCGCGATTAACGATAACGACATAAAATTCAGGAACGATGCCCCTTGCTGCAATGGTAACCATTCACTGAACAGTTGACCTAGCGCAGTGCCGAGCCCGGAATGATTGACCAATGCTCCCAGACCTAAGGCCGCCGCGACAAAAATGACGGTCGACAAATCCACTGAACTATTAAAACTCTTAGGCTCAAGCACTCCCCATTTTGGGAGCAATAACAAGATAGCCGTTGTTAATCCTACCCAAGCGGGATTAATGCCGTGCAGCGAGTCAGTCACCCAAAAGAGCAAAGTAATCGCCAGTAACAGTGCAACTTTCTTTTGCATACCAAGGTTATAAGCTTCTTTTTCAATAACGCGTTCAGGCTGATTTTTATCAATTTTTGCAGGAAATAGGAAGATAACTAGCGCCACAATCAATATCGATTTGAGTAAACCAAGGATTGGAAAATGCAATAAGAGATACTCGGTATAACCAAAATGGATATTGAATAGATTCTCACTGGAACCTGCCAATATCATGTTGGGAATATTCGCGGGCAACACGGCAAAACTGGGCATGTTGCACGCCAGTGCCAAGGCGGTCGCAATGCCTATCCGTCCATGGCTACCACTAGCAAAACCGACTTGCTCAGCTAACGCCATACCAATTGGCACCATGACCACAGCACGGCCAACGGATGAGGGCATCACAAAGCCAAGCAGCACGGCACTAAAGACCAAACCCGCAATCAAGCGTGGATAACTTGAGGTCAGTATGGGGGCAATCAAACTGGCCATTCTGCGACTTAAGCCAGACTGAGTGATGGCACTGCCGATCACAAACCCTGAAATGATTAACCACACCGCAGTTGAGCCGAATCCGGAGAAAAGTATACTCGGCTCAATGAGTTTAAAAATGGTGGCAAGGGCAAAAAAGATTAACCCCGCCATAAAGGGCGGGAAGAAACCTGTGCTCCAAAACATCAAGGTCACTAACACTACGCCTGCGCTGTAGGAAAACACCGCGGGATGCTGACTTAGCGGAAAAAGCGCAAGTAAAGTAGCGATCAACAGTGCACTGAAAAACGCTAGCTGTTTAACGCCAATAAAACGTTTCATGCTCACCGACCTATTGGGTTGAATACGTAAAAGATGCCTACTAAGATAGCTGACTTAGTTTGGCGTTTTAAGAGGGTAATATGTCAAAATATGTTCCTAAAGCGACATTGTTAACACCCAGTGATGCGGCGTTTATCATAGATGCCAATCGGCCCGTGCTGACCCATACTCGCAATATGGCGGCGGAAGCGGGTATCGAGCCTCACTCGCACCCGCGGGGTCAGTTACTTTGGGCCGCCAAAGGCTTGTTACGTGTTCGCAGTGAAAATGCCGTCTGGGTGGTACCCTCAACCCATGCCGTTTGGATCCCTTGCAATTTGCCCCATCAAGTGAACAGTGAAACCCACGCCCATACTCGCAATATTTATATTGACCCTAGTTATGGCGTTAGGCCACAGGATACACAAGTGGTGATGGTGACTATGACAGCGCTGATGCGTGAATTAGTGCTTAAACTTTGTGAAAGTTCACATCTTATGGACAGTGGACAACTGCATCGGCTGGGTTTGGTTGCCATCGATGAGCTTCAAACTCTGGACAGTCTGGATGCCCATTTACCCGCTGGCTCAGATCCAAGACTCAGCCGATTAATCCAAACGCTGATCCGACGTCCAAAAGTGAGTTACTCACTGACCGAGTTAGCCGAAATGGGCGGCGCGAGTGTGAGAACGATTGAGCGACTATTCAAAGCTGAAACTGGGCTCACTTATCGACAATGGCGGCAAAGGTTTCGTTTGTTAAATTCGCTTGAGAGCTTAAGCCAAGGGGAGAGCACAACTATGGTGGCCCATAGTTTAGGTTATTTGAGTGTCAGCAGTTTCAGTGCCGCCTTTAAAATGCAATTTGGTTGCACGCCGCAAGATTACCCGCAGCATAAGCCTATGAGAAACGGGAGCTAAATCAGGCATCATAAAACTGTCTATAAAAAAGCTAGAACAATATCTAGGATGCTGTTCTAGCCTGCAATTTATCAAAGTGTCTTAAGCTAATGCGCTATTTTAATTGATTATTTCAACTTGTCATTTTAATGCCGCAGGGACGATAGGGTAATAATCCCAGACTTGGCCATCGGTCATTGAGCGCACCAGTTTGATGTATTCGGCATGGGTCCAAGCAAGCGGTGTGGCAGAGTTGGTGCCTTGTCCGAGTTGGTAATGATAGCGGGTGGCATCGCCGACACCGTCCCACGCTTGCTCGGGTAACATCATGCCCGCATTCGCAAAGGTTTCCATGCCTTGCACATAGGTGTTGATTAACTGTTGCTTGGTTTGCTGCGCGTTATTGCCTGTTAGCTCGCCTTTTGCTTGGGCGAGTGCTAATTCAAAATGACCACGCTCGCCGGTGAAGAAGGGCCAGACTCGGCCGCGTTGATCGGCGCTGTTGCTGCCAGATTCCGCATAGTTTTTGCCAGTAACCGTATCCTCGCCGTAACCGTCGTTGCCATAACGTCTAAAGCCTGGGATAGTGCTGCCATCTTTGGCGGTAAACTCGTA
The DNA here is from genome assembly GCF_019345615.1 of Shewanella sp. NKUCC01_JLK. Classification (NCBI taxonomy): domain Bacteria; kingdom Pseudomonadati; phylum Pseudomonadota; class Gammaproteobacteria; order Alteromonadales; family Shewanellaceae; genus Shewanella; species Shewanella sp. NKUCC01_JLK. Next base: position 70,523 of record NZ_JAHKRD010000005.1, read on the forward strand.
TTTAAGGCGTAGGTTGTGCTCAAGCTCTGTATTATCAATCAGTTGAAGGCTTTGATTGATTAGCTTGTCAGTTGTACCGCGCACGCCATAACGTACTAGTTCTAAAAATCCGCCATCGAGGATCTGACGTTGATCTAAACCTTGCTTACCGTTATTTGCCGCCAGTGTATCGCTAGTATTTGGCTCTCCATTCGGGCTTAAACGTAAATAGTAGGGCGCGCTGACGCCTGCGCTGTTTTTCAATAGCCCTTGGGTGGTGACTAAGTGTTTTTCTAAACTATTACTTAAGTCTTTGGCGGCGGTAAGATAACGGGCGCTTGAAGTAATATCTTTAGCTTCTTTGGCAATTTCACTCGCGGCAACAAGACCAGCGATCACGGCAGCCGTTGTTGAGGGGGAGTAACCCGCTTGTTCTTCCCAACGTTCTTGCTGAGTTTTAGGTGGGGTGATTTGGGTGTGATTCCAATCCAGATTGACCTCACCGCCACTGATCAAGAAGTCCGCTGCACCTTTGAGCATCTCTTGATACCAGTGACTGATCTCATCAGGGGTGAGTACACCCGCTTGCCAGAGTTTCCAGCCGAGCATGATAGGCATGGCGGTTTGATCGAGCTGCACGCCGACCCATTCGATTTGGCCATCCACATGGGTCTTTTGCAGGAACCAACCGGGCGTACCCGTAAAGCCAGGCGTCTTTTCGGTCACTTGCACTTTTTTCAGGTATTCGAAGGCCACTTTGGGCGTTTGCGTGTCACCCATGGCGAGGAATGCCATGGCGCATTGGTAAAAGTCGCGCGGCCATACCGCTTTATAGCCAGTGCTCGGCACGGCTGCCGAAACCGTATCGCCCCAAGGATTAGATAACGAGGCGATAAGTGCGCCCGCATAGGTTTTATCTTCCTGCGCTTTCAAGACCATAGCACTGGTATACAGCAGCTTACCGTTATCGGTCGTGTTGTTGGCCATGTTAGCGATGGCGGGCAGCGAGCTTAGGTAACCCTGCCAGCCTGTGTTGTAATTGCTGAGCACAGCATCATAACCTGCGGCCAAGCTGGCATCGGCATTGGCTAAACTCTGTGCTTCATCTTTACCAAAACCGATGGCGAGATTAAAAGTGACGGGTTTGGCTTTGATGAGCGTAGGGTAACTCGCGGTAAAGGCGATATTGCCAACGGTCGATTTATCTTGCGCACTGGTCGTTTGATAGGGCGTATCGAGTTTGCCGTTATCGGCCAAATCGGCTAGGCCATCGGAAACACCGACAAAGCCAGTCGTAGCCTGCACAAAATTCAGATCGGATTTTACCGTCATTACGCTACTGTCTTTGGCGGCGGTATAGGCCACCAGCGCCTGATTATTAGCATGAGTGTTGGCATGATTGTCAGTATGAGTATCGATGCGGCCGATATCATTGGCGCCCGCATTGTCGATATGCGGATTGACATACAAATGCGGTGTAATGCCGTCTTCAAAGGCGGTAAAGGTGACACGCATCATCAAAGTGTCGCGGTCGGGATCGGTAAAGATATGCTTTTCAATCTGATACTTACCTTCAACATCTTTATTGATAATTTTATAGGCAAGGGATTGCGGGCGACCATTAGCATCTGTATCTAAATATTCTATGCTGCTGATAGTGTTCTCTTTTTCGGTATCGACAAAGCCATTACCTGTGACCACAAATTGCAGTTCTTTGAGCTGCGCATTATGGATAAGACCATACATGGTTTCGGTTAAAATACCTTGGGCGAGGGAGAACCAAACGCGGCTAATGGGATTTTGCTTGGCATCTTGGTATTGACCTTGGGTATAAGGCTCGTAAGACGTCCCAATACCAGTTTTACCCGAAAATGCCCAAGTCGGCGCTTTACCCGGTGCGCCGGGCGCAACCTGCTGGACACTTGGCGCGGCATTCACACTTGTGGCAGTTGTTGCTGAATTCGATGTGGGTGAACAGGCTGTGAACCCTATTGTCCCTAATAGACTTGCGGCGACGGCAAGCGCTAGGCGGCTGCGCTTTGTTAACGCTTGTGTGTGACGGTTTTGGTTGGTGTGCAGATCCTGCTGCGGCGTAGGACTCGATTCCATCTCGTTCTCCCCAAATAATGGTTTTATTTTTATAGTGATTGAATTGATAAAGATATTTTATGCTGCTGTGATTAGCCAAATGACTGAATTCACCGCATGCTTAACATGCATTGCTGCATGTCCCCTAATGTGTATCGCTGTTATAAAGAGCTAACTTTTATTCGTTAATTTGCTTGTGGCTTTCGTGATTGAGTGGGTCTTGCGGTTCATCGCTGCACTTTGATTATTTGAGTTATTTTGTTCGACAATGTCTTGGTCGACAAATAATACGGCAATGCCTGCACACATCATCAAGACGCCACCTGTGATCAGTGCATAAATAGGTTGACCATCGAACAGACCATTGAGCACTAAACCCAGCACACTGGCGGCAAGAAGCTGCGGGATGACGATGAAGAAGTTAAAAATCCCCATGTAAACGCCCATTTTTTGCGGGGGTAACATGCCCGACAACATGGCGTAGGGCACAGATAAAATTGACGCCCACGCGATACCGACACCTATCATAGGCAGCCATAACAGGCTTGGGTCTTTAATAAAAAAGAAACTAATCAAACCTATACCACCACAGAACATATTGACTGTGTGGGTCAGCTTGATGCCAATATGCTTAGCCAGCATAGGAATAAAAATCGCCGCAATGGCGGCAAAACCATTGTAAGAGGCGAACAGTACGCCGACCCAATCTGCGCCGTCGTTATAAGCTTGGGACAACACATCGCTGCTGCCAAAATGGTAAGACGTCACGGCGGCTGTGGTGTAAATCCACATGGCAAACAGTGCGAACCAAGAGAAAAACTGCACGATCGCCAGTTGATGCATGGCTTTGGGCATATGGAACAAGTCATCGACCACGCTAAATACCATGCCGAGCTTATTGCGTTCAGCGGGTTGTGAATTGCCCAAACGCAGCGCGCAATACAGTTGTAATGGGCCAAAGGCGAAAATCCCTAAGCTCAAAATATACAGTTGCTTGTCTAAATCCTGCGCCCAAATAGTGAAGGTGAGCAGGGCGCCGAGACCCATCCACACGAAGGAGGCAAATTGATAATCCTTGCGGGTACGAGTGCGGGCTAAGGTTTGATCTTCAGCATTGACTTGTTTTGCGTTAAAGCTGGCTAATTCTTCAGGGGAATATTCTCTTGACGATACGACAGTCCAAGTGACCGCGAGCAATAATACTGTGCCGCCAAAATAGAAGGCATAACGCACTGAATCGGCAATTTCACCCGCTGGTGCAGTATTCGCAACATCAAAAAAGTGAGTCAAAATATAGGGTAAGGCCGAAGCGACCACAGCGCCAATACCGATGAAAAAGCTTTGCATGGCATAGCCTTGGGTACGCTGGCTTTTCGGTAAATTGTCACCGACGAAGGCGCGAAACGGCTCCATGGCGATGTTGATCGAGGCATCCATAATCCATAACATGCCTGCGGCAATCCACAGGGTAGGCGAGTGCGGCATGATAAAAATGGCAAGGGTAGTAAAAATCGCGCCAATCAAAAAATAGGGGCGGCGACGGCCAAGGCGTCCCCAGGTGTTATCACTCAAATAACCAATAATAGGTTGAACCAATAAACCCGTTAGCGGCGCGGCAATCCACAGTATGGGGATTTCATCGATAGAAGCCCCCAAGGTTTGAAAAATGCGGCTGACGTTGGCATTTTGCAGGGCAAACCCAAATTGAATACCTAAAAAACCGAAACACATATTAAAAATTTGCCAGAAACTCAGCTCAGGTTGTTGCTTGAAGGCATACGGCAACTGAGGCGCTGCGGCTTGATGAGGATCTTGCTGGTGATTCGAAGACATTGAACTTCCTTTCTGTTGCCGGCAGTCGTTCTGCCTTGAGTGCTTATTGTTTTAATTGTTTTGCCTAGCAATGGATTGGCACTGTACTTTGCTTTTATGTGGTCAGCTATTTCATCACAGCCAAGAGCATACAATAAAAGCTAATAGTCAGATTCATGGCTTATTCATGGTAGTTTCGCGCATGCCATGAATGAGTGTACTCTGTGAAAAAATGGCGAATATACTCCTCCCTCAGAAGTATATTCGCCGATAAATTCATTTCAAATTTGGACCTAACACCTTAATTCAAAGGGGTTAGCCCAAGTGAGTGGCCTAAAGCCAGTCAGCAGAAAGAACTTAAGCCTGATAGCAATCCTTGTATGTAACCCTATCAGAAACGACCTCACAGATTTCAAACCCCACAAGCAGAGGGTGAAACTAGCGGATTTATAGTAGCCTCGGCGTAGATTTTTGCACAACTGCTTACATACGTATTCATCATGGGTTAGTAACTGGGTGGAAACATAGGTGTAACGCATTTGGACTGTTTATCAATAGTCATAGGCTTGCTGGAATGCTCAAATAACTCTCTAATCTTGTTAGAATACTTGATGATCAGTCATTGCATTATTTTTTAGAAAAAAGGGTATTGTTATTGCGGATGTTAACTGAGTGATAAAATCAACCGCAGCATAACTGACGGCGAGTTCAATGCACTTAATAAGAGTCAGGATGCAATAAATATCCAGTACGGATGCCGATAGCTTGACTCGAAAGTCGCGCACTCTGCACTATGATAATAGCCAGCCTAGATATGGTGGGATCAGATAGGTACTTAGCTTATGATGATCGCCAGATTAAGCGTTTTTCGTTCGATTATTTTAAATTTTTTCAGTTGATTAAAGGAACCCTATGTTTGTTGTCTCGCTTACCTATAAAAAGCCAATTGCAGAAGTGGAGTTACATTTAGCCGCCCATATTGCTTATCTTGATCAGTATTATGCCGCAGGGACTTTTGTCGCCTCGGGTCGCAAAGTGCCACGTACTGGTGGCGTCATCCTCGCCAAGGCTGAAAGTCGCGCGGCGCTAGAGGCTATTTTGCAGCAAGATCCTTTCTGCATTGCCGATGTCGCTGAGTTTGAGGTGATAGAGTTTGTGCCGACTAAAACGGCGCCAGGGTTAGAGCCGTTGCTTGAAGTGATTTAACCTACATCTTTGTTTGAAAATTATTCCGTGTACTTGGTTATAACAGGCTTGGCGGGTTGGGGGGACATAGAGTTCCCCCCCATTTGGATGTTAGTCGGTGTTTATGCTGTTTTCGGGGCGAACTTTTCCGATATTCTGCGACCTAGTTTGGTATTATGCCGTTTTCCCTCTTGAAACCTTACGCAGGTTTCCGCTGCGCGAGTCCCGCTTTTTATGTCTATTCAAACGCTGTTATCGACGGCTCTGGCGAAACGCCATGATTTTTTACAACAAGCAGAACAGGATCAAACCGATTGTTTTCGGGTGTTCCATGGCACAGTCGAAGGCGTCAGTGGCTTGAATATCGACCGTTATGGCGATACTTGGCTAGTGCAGAGTTTTCATCAGACCTTAACCGACGAAGAGTTAGCCGATGTGAGCGCTGTTTTGCTGCAACAGGCCGATTTGCCGATTGTGTATAACGACCGCTCATTAGGTAATTCCCGCGTATTGAACGCGTTATCTCCCGCACTGGCAGATATTGCGAATTCTGAGCGAGTTATGCAGGAAAATGGCATCAAGTTCAGCACTAAACTGCGCCACGAAGGACAAGATCCGCTGTTATTCCTCGATATGCGTATTGGCCGCGAATATGTACGGGCACACAGCCAAGATAAAACTGTGCTGAATTTGTTTTCCTACACCTGCGGCATTGGTACTGCGGCAGCCATCGGCGGCGCGACTCAGGTGATGAATGTTGATTTTTCTTCCTTTGCTTTAGCGACGGGCAAAGCGAATGCGGCGTTAAATCAGGTGTCGAATGTATGTGAGTTTGTGCAGAGTGATGCGTTTCCGGCATTGCGCCAATTGGCAGGCTTGAGTGTGGGAGGGCGTCGCAATCAAAAATTACCGAGTTATCCCAAATTGGCGCAAACCCAGTTTGATCTGGTGTTCCTCGATCCGCCGCGTTATGCCAAGAGTGCTTTTGGTATTGTCGATTTGGTTAATGATTATCAAGGTTTGTTCAAGCCCGCATTAATGGCGACGAAAGTCGGTGGCACTATCGTTTGCTGTAACAATGTGGCGAAAGTCGAGCGCCAAGCATGGTTTGACAGTTTAGTGCGCTGCGTTGAAAAACAAGGCCGTACAGTCACTACGCACACTTGGCTCGATCCCCATGAGGATTTCCCTTCGTTCGATGACAATCATCCACTTAAAATAGTGGCACTGACATTAAACTAATTGGGTCACAGTAAACACAAAGGGCGCTTTTTAGCTCCCTTTGTTTATAGCGACTTTGTTGCTCGCAACAAAGTCGTTAAAGCACTTTATTAAAGCACTTTGAACCTTATTGCCGTGCCGCCACTGCTGGCGAGTGAGAGGTTTAGGCTATCTTTAGCACTCACCTCTTTTGTTTCTATCACATAATCATAGGGGTTGGTTTTCCAATCGGCTTTTGCGCCATCGCGGTAAATTTGTGCTTGATAACGTTTATTCGGGGAGAGGAAATCCAGTTTGACCGTGACCGTGCGTGCGGTTTCATCCGTGAGTGCGCCTAAGTACCAATCACCTTGATCCTTCGCTTGGCGAGCAAAGACCACATAGTCACCGACTTCACCGGCCAGCGCGACACTTTGATACCAATCTGTGGGCACATCGCGGATAAATTGGAAGGCATCTAAGTGCTTTTCATAATTGCGCGGCAGATCCGCTGCCATTTGGATTGGGCTATAGAGCACAACGTACAAGGCGAGCTGTTTGGTCAATGTGGTTTGCACACGATTTTCAGCATCCAACCCCTTGGGCGCTAAGTCAAAAATTCCCGGGGTAAAGTCCATTGGACCCGCAAGCATGCGGGTAAAGGGTAACATGGCCGTGTGTTCAGGGCTGTTTGGTGGGCTACCCCAAGCATTATACTCTTGGCCGCGGGCACCTTCGCGGGAGATCCAGTTCGGATAGGTTCGGCGCAGGCCTGTGTCTTTAATCGGCTCGTGGGTATTGATACTGATATGGTGTTTCGCTGCTTCAGTGACATTGTGCAAATACTCACCGACCATAAACTGGCCGTCGTGCCACTCGTGACGGGTAATGCCTTTGTCATCTATGCGCTTGATTTGGCCACCATCGGCGACATAGCCCGTTTTGACTTGAGTAACACCAAGCTGCTCATACAGGGCGAAGGCATCTGCCATTTGCTCGCGATAATGCGTGACTGAACCTGCGGTTTCATGGTGGCCGATTAAGCGTATATTTTGTTTTGCCCCGTAGGCTGCGATGGCGGGCAGATCGAAATCAGCATAGGCCTTGGTAAAGCTAAATTGATCGCCATTGTGGAACCAGTCGCCGTCCCAACCTTCATTCCAACCTTCTACCAATACACCATCAAACTGATATTGAGCGGCAAAATCCATATAACGCTTTGTTTCACTGGTGGTTGCTCCATGGGTTGGGCCCGAGCCCCAAGTATTTTCGTTTAAGTGCATTCCCCACCAAATACCGACGTATTTCCCTGGTTTTACCCAAGTAACATCGCCGAGTTTATTGGGTTCATTGAGGTTTAGGATGAGGTGCGAATTGAGCAGCCCAGTTGCTTTGTCGGCAATTTGAATGGTGCGCCATGGCGTATAAAAACCCACTTGGGTTTTGACACGAATACCGTCGGACCAAGGCGTGAGATCCGCCTTAAGTTTGCCATCGCGCTGTTGATCTAAGGTCATGGCGGCAAAGTCCACCAAGGCGGCTTCGTGGATACTTAAGTGCGTACCGTCTGCGAGTTTAAAGGTGAAGGGGGTATGGGCTCTATCGACGTCTTTAAGCGCTGTGGTGCGATATAAATATTCGTAGCGATTCCAGCTGCGGGCAGGGATCCACCATGCTGTAGCTTTATCGCTTTTGCCGACATTGAACTCGGTTAACTCGTCAGTGATTAATAGCGGCGAATTGGCGGGTAGGGCAGCTTGTGGGGCTAAGTGATAGCGAAAGCCAATCCCATAGTCAAAGGCTTTAAATTCGATTTCGAGTTGCACCTTGCCATTACTTAATACTGCAGTCAGTTGATTGTGCTGATCGCGGATCCATTCCTGTTCGCCCCAAGGTTGTTGCCACTTTTCATCGGCACTTTTTTTATCGCTGCTTTTTATCTGTAATCCTTGACCGAGTTCGCCAAGGGATTGAAAAACTAAGCCTAAGCGGCTCGGTTCTATGACTGTTTTGCCGTGAAAATCGATTTTATATTCGGGGCGGCCAGTATCGTCACTCAAGCTGATTTGAATTTGTTGGTTGGGTGAGCTGACGGTAACGGTTTTGGCAAATACGTTGGCACTAAAAAGACTCGTAACTGCAAGGGCGATAAGTGAATGGCTTAATCGCGCTTGCGATAGTTTTTGTCGCGATGAGCTCTGGCGAGCGTGGCTGTTTGTTAAGTGGCAGTCTGTTACGTGACGGGCAGTTAAGTCGCTGCGAGTGAACTGAATAGGGTTGGTCTTGATGAACATTCCTTGATCCTTGTTTTTATAACGAATGTGACTCACAGCATACTAGTGGCGATGGCTTTTTAACCGCAACGGCCTGCATACGTATTCACCATATTAAGGCGTGGCGTAACAGACGTGACGTGAAGCACTGCGAGGGCACGAACAAAAGATGTGGTTTGCTTTTGACTCGGGTAAACTGCGCGCTTTCTTTTTGCTTAAAAATGCAATTTAGCGTGGGATTTACAGTGGGATTTACAGTATTTGGAGCCGCAGTAGTAAGGTCAAACCGTGAAAATTAGCCAACGTTTACAACAGATAAACAGCATGATCACTGGTCATTACGATCATATTTGGGATTGCTGCTGCGATCATGGTTTGCTCGGTATGCTGTTGTTAAAAAGGAATGCTGCCCGCCAAGTGCACTTTGTCGATTGTGTCCCTTCGCTGATGCAGGCGCTTGAGCTGCGTTTACAGCGTTTTTTCCCCGCAGAGATATCAGGCCTTAATCCCAATTTAGCGCCACACTCAGATCCAGACTTAAACCCAGACATAGACTCACAGTCAAATCAAGAACCAAACTCAAACTTATATCGTCATACTCAGTGGCAAGTGCATTGCCTCGATGTCGCGGCTTTACCGCTCGAGCAAACCAGTGACAAAGATAAACAGTTGATTATCATCGCTGGCGTGGGTGGTGAATTGCTGGTGGAATTAGTGCGGGCAATTCTAGCTCAACACCCACTGCGGCACCTCGAGTTTATTTTGTGTCCCGTGCATCATAATTACTATGTCAGGCAATCACTTTCGGCCTTAGGGCTAGGGCTTAAGTCGGAACACTTATTGGAAGAGAATCAACGTTTCTACGAAATCCTCCACGTCAGCACAATCATAGATCCAAATGGTCTGCCTATCACTGCTACGGGGTCGTTAATATGGCAGACGTTAGATGAAGCAAACCTGCCGCGAGCACACCACTACCTGTCGCAGCTGATTGGCCATTACCAACGCATGCCGGCGCACAAGCAAACTCCTGAAATTATTCACGCCTATCAGCAGCAATTGGCCCAGTTCTTGAGTGAGTATGAGTGAGCTTGAATGCGCTTGAGCATTTTTGCCGCTTGGGCATTACGCTGAGAACTAAGATGAGAACCAAAGATGAGCACCAAAGATGAGGATCAGGCGAAAGAGCTGATGCATCGCGATCTCGTTGTTAATATTATGGGTAAAACGATTTTAGCATAAACCGTTAACAATCAATCTTGTAATCGTTAAAATCTATTAATCACTCGGACTGGACTGAGTGTGATTATTGCCTCTGTGGCAGTTTTTGATCTGCATTTGGCGCATTTTCGTTTATGCTTCGACTCCTTTTCGGCAAATGGCTACGACGATGCGTTTATTGAGAACTACCCAAGATCCTGCGGTTAACCTACAGACGGCACGCGTTTTTTATCGCAGAGCTGCCCGCGCGATAGTGTTATCGGGTGAAGACATTTTGCTACTTTATACCCAAAAATACCGCGACTACAGCTTACCCGGAGGCGGAATTGATGATGGCGAGAGTCTCGAAGATGGACTGATCCGCGAGCTTCAGGAAGAAACCGGTGCCTTAGACATTCAAGTGTTAGCGCCCTTTGGTCGCTATGAAGAGTTTCGACCTTGGTACCGTGAAGGAGCGAATGTAGTGCACATGGAGTCATTCTGTTATGTATGCCGTATTGACATCACACTGGGTGAGCGTGGTTTAGGTGAGACTCGATTAGAAGCCCATGAGATTAAAAATGGCATGCGGCCTGAATGGCTTAATATTCATCAAGCTATCGCCCATAACGAAGATATTCAGCGCAATCATCCCCATAAAGGCCAATCAATAGAGCGTGAAACTTTTCTGCTAAAACAGATAGTATTGGAATGTTTTTAAATTTTACCATTTTTAAATCATAACTTTAATCTATGATTTTATTTCACGTCAAACTTAGTTGGCTTGGCTTGGCTTGGCTTGTTGGCGATCGAACACCGTTATTTTAACCTGATCTTTTAAGCGGATATGCTTCGAGTCTGTGCCTGAGTCTGTGGATGTTTAAGGCTATTTCTCACTCTTTTGCCGCAGCAAGGAAGGCAATGCAGATTATTTTATTGACCCACGAGCGCGAGTTAACCCGCAAAACGAATACTGGCCAACTCGCGTTAGCCGCATTTCCTGAAGAGGTGAAAAGCATCGTCTGGTCGAGAACGGCACCTGATAACGATTTAGTGGCTATGTTGGCATCGCAGCAGGCTAAACTGTTGTTTCCAGCAAGTGATACTGAGCCAGCGCTCTCGAACGCACAAACGTTATTAGCACCAGCGCAATCCACACTCATAGCAACACAACGAATGCCTAGCCAAGTGGTGATTTTAGATGCGACTTGGCAGGAGGCGCGTAAGATGCTGCGCCAGAGCCCCTATCTTAAAACTGCTGCACGAGTCAGTTTGCCGCCACTTATGCCTGAATCCGCCTTTATATTGCGGCGTAATCAGCAAGAAGGGGGCTTGTGCACTGTAGAATGCATTATTGCGCTTTGGCGCCAGTGTGGCAGAGCAGAACAAGCGACGCTATTAGCGTCACTGTTTACTGAATTGAATAGCCATACTTGATTGCGGTGTTTGAGAGAGCGTTCAAGAAAGTGCTTGAATAGATAATTAACGACTTTTAGCTTTGACTCACAGATAAATCAGAGCCAGTTAAATCACTATCAGTTAAATCATAGTCATTTAAATAACAGTCAGATAAATACACAGAAAGTGACTCATGGCACCGCCGAGCACAAACAAATGCCAAATGGCATGGTTGAATGGAATGCGTTTACCGACGTAGAACACAACTCCTAAGGTGTAAAATAACCCGCCTAAGATTAATAGATTAAAGCCTACCTCTGACATCGCCGCCGTTAAATCGCCCATCACAGTGACACATAGCCAACCCATAGCGAGATACAACACTAGGCTTAACTTTTTGAATTTGTGAATAAACAGTGTCTTAAATAGGATCCCACCAATTGCAAGCGACCAAATGGCCGTTAAAATCACTACCGATTGTGTCCCCTGTAGGCTTATCAGCATCAAAGGTGTGTAAGTCCCTGCAATTAAACAGTAAATAGCGCAGTGATCGGCGATCTTCAGTTTATGTTTCCAGCCTGAATGGCTAACACTGTGATATAACGTCGAGCATAGGAAAAGCACTATGATGCTCGCACCATAAATGGTTACGCCCGCAAGTTGAATTGGCGTTAGGTGATCTTGACCTTTAAGCAGCATGAGCACCAATGCCACAATCCCCGCAATGACACCTAGGCCATGGGATACACTGTTAGCGATCTCTTCTTTGATACTATATGGTCCAGATTTTACCGGGTTTTTAACTGTGTTTGGCTGTTCGGTAACACTTTGACTCGACATGGTAGATACACACTCGTAAACGATAATGACTGAGTCTATCAGTTAGAAAAATAAACCACCATATTTAAGCGTACACTTGTAAGCTTAAATTTGTGGTTGGCTTCTATTTTTCATCTTTTAGATTTTTAACGCCGTCTTGCACTCCCATCAGTGCATCGCATTGATGATGCTACTCGCTTCAAGACGTGAGATTTAACATTCAATTTAGCGCGATTATGATCCCAATTTCCAACCTTATTTGTCTTAACTGGCAAGTGACTTATCAAGCACTGGCGTAAAGTACTGTGCTTGTAGCAGGTTGCATTCGCATTGAACTTTGCTCTGTTTGCCTCCTCTAATCTGCGTTGAGCACTCGTAAGTAAATGCAATCAATAGATAATTCGCTTTCAATATTCACCAACCCGATATTGGATTGATATTGAATTAGAGTGTAATCGTTCCACGTTAAGCATCATTGAAATCAATGGATACTATACAAAACCTAAGGATGGATTTTGCCTTTTCAACATCAACCCAAGGCCGCGCCTTTATTGACAGCATCTCCTACAGCGATAGCGATTGGAGATGATGCCAATAGTGCTTTGCTGATTTCGGTCACATCGCCAGAAGGCGAGACTTTTATCGCCTTTGATCATCACCTCGGTGAACTGGATGCTGCTCAAACGCCTGTTTTTACCACTGATACGGAGCCATTAGCGTTCAATAGCGATGCAGGTCATTCAGCCTCTAAGCATGACATCAAAGGCATAGCTCAAGATAAAACCCAAGATTTGGTACTGCAAGAAATCCATGCTGAACATCAACATAAATTGGTTCCTGAGTCTGAATCCAAACCTGAACTGTCTAGGACAATACAAACTAGTGCTCAGGGATTGGGGACGGGATCAGTTTTGCGTGCTCGTCAGCCATATTTCAAAGAATTAAGTCTGCTATTTTTCGTACTCTTAGTGCATGTGTGTTTATTTTTACTTATCTGCATTTTGTGGCGCCCGCAGTTAAATCCCTTTGGATTGAAGGAAATAGAAAGCCGTGGCCCTAAAGTGGCAGCGATCAAGGCTTACTTTATTTATGCTCCCGCGGTAGAGAAAGCCGAAACCTCGGAGTCCGAAACTGAGATAAAGGCCGAGGATAAGACTGAAGCGACAAGTTTAGTTGAGCCTATACCAGTTCCCACACCTCCAACTCAAGTTAAGCCTCTGCCAATACTTGAAAAGGTCATGCCTGAAACAATAGCACCTGAAAAGGCCGTCTCTGAAAAAGTGGAAGCGGAAAAAGTAGAGCAGGGAAAAGTGAAGCCAGATACGGTTAAACCGGACATCAATCAATCGAACCAATCTCAATCAAAGAGAACTCAATCAAGTGCCCAAAGTGAAGTACAGCCCGCTGAAGTGACGGCAAAAAAACCAACTAATACGCTTGATACCACAGAAATAAAGCCGCAGCTTGGCGCTAAGAGTTTACCCGCAGCAGAAGGTGAGAGCACAATAGCGACAAGCTCAAGCATGAGTTTATTCACGCAGCAATATTTTGAACGTCAGCGCGAGCAAGCGCTCGATGATCTCGTCATTGAACAGGCCGATAAATTCACCCTGAAATCGAATATGAGTGAAATGAGCCCAGAGATGGAGGTGCTATTTGTCCCTAACGCCGATGATTTCGGTGGCACAACGAGTCTAGATTTACCCTTAGATCCAAATCGTATTGTGCGTAAAGGGGATACTTGTTATCGCGTGGTACAAGTCGGCACTCAAGTTAATCCTAACGCCGAAAATTTAGGTTTTCCCATTAACTGCAGTGGCAAAAAAATCAATCAAGCTATTGATGATGCCATTCAATCTCGATTAAATAAAATGATGCTCAAACCCCATCAATAGCTGCTTTCTTTTATGATCTATTTTCATGCTAATTATAGATTTTTTAGTTTAATTTTATTTAATCAATTAAAAACAATTAATTATGAATCTTTATTTTGGATTGGTGGTTAAGATTTTTAATTGCTTTTTTCCTTGTTTGTTGCTGCCGCTTCTGTCTATACTGCGCACTCATCTTGTCGGAGTGCCTCTTGGCTGAGACCGTTTATTCGGGATCCGTTGAACCTGATCAGGTTAAAACCTGCGAAGGAAACAAGCGTAATAACACACATTAAATCGCCAAAATAGACGGCTTGAACACCTGTTAACTCAGCAGTGTTTTAAGCCTTAATGTTTAGATTTAATTGTTATTGAGCAGGGTAACTCAATTTTTGAAGCCAGTGTTGGCCACAAAAGTTGATTGCCATGTCCAGCTATCAACAACTCAATTCTCCAGACAAGCAACTCCATTTTTTAACGTGAGATTGCTTATGTCCAGTTCAAACCCAAACTCAGCTGTAGCTGCCAGTGCGATAGAAATCACAGCGCTAGAATCGACAATCCCTAATAAATCGACTGAGTCTCGTCAATCAACAGTGCCTAAGGCGCCGAGTCGCCGCGAAACCCGTGCGCAGGCCCAAGCCTTTATCGATACGCTAGCGCCACTGCAACATCCTAATTCACAAAAGATTTATCTCGAGGGTTCCAGTGCCGATATTCGCGTTGGCATGCGGCAAATTCTGCAGACTGACACCCTGGTCGGCGGCACAGATGATGCGCCCATCATGGAAAAAAATCCGCCAATCCGCGTGTACGATTGCGCCGGACCTTATTCCGATCCTGAGGCCGACATCAATGTGCGTCTAGGCCTTGGTAAATTAAGACACAACTGGATCCTAGCCCGCAACGACACAGAGCAATTATCCTGCGCGACCTCAGACTTTACCCAACAAAGACTCGCCGACGACGGTTTAGATCATCTGCGTTTTGAGGCAGGCTCGAGTGCCATTGTCCGCCCACGCAGAGCGCTGCAGGGCAAACGCGTCAGTCAATTACACTATGCCCGTCAAGGGATTATCACGCCAGAAATGGAATATGTGGCGATCCGCGAGAACATGGCACTTGCGCAAGTACAGGATGAAATCCTCAATCGTAAAGCCAAGGGCGAAGCTTTTGGTGCCTTAGTCGGCGAACCGATTACCGCCGAATTTGTCCGCGCCGAAGTTGCCCGTGGCCGCGCGATAATTCCGCTGAATATTAACCATCCCGAAGCCGAACCTATGATTATCGGGCGTAACTTTCTGGTGAAAGTGAACGCCAATATTGGTAATTCTGCGGTGACCTCTTCCATCGAGGAAGAAGTGGAAAAGCTCGTCTGGTCAACCCGTTGGGGCGCGGATACTGTCATGGATTTATCCACGGGGCGTTATATCCACGAGACCCGCGAATGGATCATCCGTAACTCGCCAGTGCCCATTGGCACTGTGCCGATTTATCAAGCGCTGGAGAAAGTGAACGGCGTGGCAGAGGATTTAACCTGGGAAGTGTTCCGCGATACCTTGATTGAACAAGCTGAGCAAGGTGTTGATTACTTTACCATTCATGCTGGTGTGCTGCTTCGTTACGTGCCGATGACGGCTAAACGCGTTACTGGGATCGTTTCCCGCGGCGGTTCAATTATGGCCAAATGGTGCCTGAGTCACCACAAGGAAAACTTCCTCTACAGCCATTTTCGTGAGATCTGTGAGCTTTGCGTCGCCTACGATGTATCCCTGTCCTTAGGTGATGGTATGCGTCCAGGCTCGATTGCCGACGCTAATGATGCCGCCCAGTTTGCAGAGCTTGAAACCTTAGGTGAGCTAGTCAAAATCGCGTGGGAATACGACGTACAAACCATTATCGAAGGACCGGGACATATCCCGATGCAGCTCATTAAAGAGAACATGGACAAGCAGTTAGTTCACTGCGACGAAGCGCCGTTTTACACCCTTGGCCCACAAATCACCGATATTGCACCTGGGTATGATCATTTCACCTCCGGCATAGGCGCGGCCATGATAGCTTGGTACGGCTGCGCCATGTTGTGTTATGTAACACCAAAAGAACACTTAGGATTACCGAATAAACAAGATGTTAAGCAAGGTTTGATTGCTTATAAGATTGCTGCCCACGCCGCCGATGTGGCCAAAGGTCATCCGAGTGCGCAAATTCGTGATAATGCGCTGGCAAAGGCGCGTTTCGAATTCCGCTGGGAAGATCAATATAATTTAGGACTCGATCCTGAAACCGCGCGTGCTTACCACGATGAATCTTTACCGCAGGAATCCGCTAAAGTCGCGCATTTTTGCTCTATGTGCGGCCCTAAATTTTGTTCGATGAAAATCACCCAAGATGTTCGCGCCTATGCCGCTGGCTTAGAGGCGGCACAAGCGAAGGCGGAGCAAGTTGAAGCGGCTGCCCAAGCTATGCAAGTCACAATCAAGACGCCGCAGGAGTTGGAAGCGGCAATGGCGCTAAAATCGGCACAATTTGCTGCCTCGGGCGCCGAGATTTATCACGTTAAAGACAAGCTCGTCGCCGAAGCTGAGGAAGCCTAATGATGCTGGGTATTCATGGGGGGAAATTGCCCATGAATACCGAGTGCCCCGCGTTTGTCTGGACTATAGCCGGTTCAGACAGCGGCGGCGGTGCCGGTATTCAGGCGGACTTGGCCACGATTCAGGATTTGGGCTGCCACGGTTGCAGCGTGATCACCACAGTGACGGCGCAAAGCTCAGTGGCGGTCACTTTAGTCGAGCCCGTATCAGCGGCGATGTTAATGGCTCAGTTGACTACTTTACTGTCAGACTTGCCACCCAAAGCGATCAAAATCGGCTTACTGGCAGATCAATCTCAAGTCGCATTACTGGCAGATTGGATCGCGAGTTTTAAAATCCACTATCCATCTGTGCCTGTGATTATCGATCCTGTGATGGTCGCCAGTTGTGGCGATGCATTAGCAGTAGATAACTGTCAGGATATAAAAAGTACGGCTAAATCAGCCTTAGATTTTAGGCCTTTCAAAGGTTTAATCGAACTTATCACGCCCAATGTGCTTGAACTTGGGCGGTTAACTCACAGTGATGTTTCGACCAAATCGCAGTTCGTTGCTGCAGCACAGGCTTTATCCCAGAGTTTAGATTGCAGTGTGCTCGCTAAAGGGGGCGATGTGAGCTTTGGCAGCACTGACATTCTTGCTGATACTCATGCTAAAACTCACGATAACACTCATGCTCAAACTCAGGCTAACGTTCATGTTAGCACTCTCGATAGCAACGGCTGGGATTTTGAGCTTGCCGAGGATTATCTGGTTTGCCATCAAGTACGCGCTAGCTCTGAGCTGCATCAAAATGGGCGTTTCTGGTTGGCAAGCCCGCGGGTTAATACACGTCATAACCATGGTAGCGGCTGTACTTTGTCATCGGCTATTGCCGCCGTGTTAGCGCAAGGTTTTGTATTGCAAGATGCGGTGGTGGTTGCCAAAGCCTACGTGAGTCAAGGCTTAAGCGCGGCGATTGGTTTAGGGCAAGGTCCAGGGCCGTTGGCCCGTACGGGGTGGCCCAATGACTTGTCCCGCTATGCCAAGATAAAATTGTGTGATGGTAATTTTATTAGTTATCACCTCAACCAACATCTTGATGTTGGTAATGACTTAGTTGCAACAGTTTTTTCCGCAACAGATCAGGCAACCGCTCAGGTAAGAATAACTTCGACGCCAGCTCAATACATCTCATCCCACGGTTTTAAAGTGCTCGATGCCGATCTTGGTGTTTATCCCGTGGTGAGTGACTTAATCATGCTGGAAAGTTTGTTAGTTGCGGGTGTTAAAACCGTGCAGTTACGGATAAAAACCGATACCAGCGGGTCAACTGCTGCAGGGTTAGCAGGATACCAGCGAGATAAATCTGCGCTAGGCAAGTCTGAGTCAGGTAAATTTGAGTTGGTTGGCTCTGAATTAGAAGCACAAATTCAAACGGCCATTGCCTTAGGTAAGCATTTTAATGCGCAGCTTTTTATCAATGATCACTGGCAGTTAGCGATAAAATACCATGCCTTTGGGGTACATTTAGGCCAAGAAGATCTCGCCGTTACCGACTTAGCGGCCATTCAAGCCGCGGGGCTCGCGTTAGGTCTATCCACCCACAGTTATTTCGAGTTGTTATTGGCGCATCAATACTCGCCATCCTACATAGCGCTTGGGCATATATTCCCAACCACGACGAAGCAAATGCCTTCAGCGCCCCAAGGGCTCGCAAAACTTAAGCACTATGTGGCGTTACTCCAAGACCATTATCCCTTGGTCGCCATTGGCGGCATCGACTTAGATAATCTGGCAAAGGTGAAAGCCACTGGGGTGGGCAATATTGCTGTGGTGCGCGCAATAACGAAAGCTAAGGATCCAGTCGCAGCGTTTGCAGAGCTGAGCCAAGCTTGGGAGCAATGTAGCTTGTCTGAAGAACTGGCTGTAAAGCATGAGGTTGCTAAGCATGAGTAAAAACCAACCGCTTGCTCACGCAGAGGTTCTTTGCGACGGTACACAAAGCGCTCATACACTAAGTGATGCCAATTTCATCCGTTATTCTCGGCAAGTCTTATTGCCAGAAGTGGGTGAGGCCGGACAATTACTACTGGCCGACGCCAGCGTTGCTATTGTAGGGCTTGGCGGTTTAGGGCAATTGGCGGCGCAGTATCTGGCCTGTGCAGGCATTGGCTACTTGACCTTAATCGACATGGATAAGGTTGAAGTATCGAATCTACCAAGACAATTGCTATTCAACGATGCCGACATTGGACTCAATAAGGCGCGAGTTGCCAAGCAAAAGCTCAAAGGCTTAGCGCCGCAGTGCACTGTTACTGCCCATGAAACAGTATTTAGTGCTGAGACATCAGCTCATCACTTCGCTGAGGTTTTACAATTAAAACAACAGGGTAAAAGAGTGCTCGTGCTTGACTGCACCGATAACTTTGCGACTCGCCAATCCATTAATCGCTGCTGTATCGAAGCTACTTTGCCTTTAGTTAGTGCGTCAATCGCAGCATTTAGCGGCCAATTGTTTGCGGTCGATCAAATGCAGCTCCCCTCTGGCGGTTGTTATCACTGTATTTTCCCCGCACAGACGAGAGTGTCGCAGAGCTGCAGTACCCAAGGCGTACTCGGCCCCAGCGTAGGCGTGATGGCGTCAATGCAATCTTTGGTGGCAATGCAACTCTTGCTGAGTGTGAATAGCGGTGGTGATGAACCGAAAAATGCCTTGTTGGGGCGTTTTTGGCGCTTTGACGCTAAATCACTTGCGTGGACTGCTGCTGTATTAACGCGGGATCCCCACTGTGACGTGTGTGGTCCCAAAGGGGCTTATCTATCATCAAATAAAGATAGTCTTGAGGTTTGATATGATTTTAATTCACATAAACAATATCCCGCAGTCGTTATCTGAACCGACGTCACTCGCGGCTGTGATCCTCGCACAAAATATTGCCCTCGATTCAGTTGCTATCGTGTTGAATGCTGAGGTCGTTCCGCGCAATCGCTGGCAATCTATTCTCTGCCAACATGAAGATAAATTAGAACTTTTCTCAGCTGTAGCGGGAGGCTAGTATGTTAAAGATTGCCGATGTGGAGTTTGAGTCGCGTTTATTTACTGGGACGGGAAAGTTCAGCAATAGCCAAGTGATGATCGAGGCGATAATGGCTTCAAAATCGCAGTTAGTGACAGTTGCGATGAAAAGAATTGATTTTAAAATGGGGCTTGATGATTTACTCACGCCGTTACGTCAAGCGGGTGTCCGGCTATTGCCTAACACTTCGGGGGCGAGAAACGCCAAGGAAGCGGTGTTTGCGGCTGAGCTTGCCCGTGAAATGCTGGGAACTCATTGGATTAAGCTCGAAATCCACCCCGATCCTAAGTACCTGATGCCCGATGCAATTGAAACCTTAGCAGCGGCCAAGATTCTCTGTGATAAAGGTTTTATCGTGATGCCCTATGTGCATGCCGATCCTGTGCTGTGCTGTCGCTTGGAAGAGGTGGGCTGCGCTGCGGTTATGCCATTGGCGAGTCCGATTGGCAGTAATCAGGGTTTAGTCACTGAAAGCTTTTTAAAAATCATCATAGAGCAGTCGCGGGTGCCAGTGGTGATCGATGCCGGCATTGGCGCGCCTTCACAGGCTGTGCGGGCAATGGAGCTGGGCGCCGATGCGGTGCTCGTCAACACCGCCATCGCCAGCAGCGCGTCGCCGATAGTGATGGCCGAGTGCTTTAAGGATGCGGTGCAATGCGGTAGACGGGCGTTTGAAGCTGGGCTTGGCCGAGTACAAACGGGCGCGGTACAGACCAGTCCTCTGACAGGATTTTTAAACCAATGAGTTTTGTAGCGGAATTTGCCAAAATCCCACGGGATAAACTGTTACTCGATTTGTATTCTTGCACAGCCCAAGATGTCGAGCGGGCGTTAGTGAGTCCAGCAGGGGATTTACGCAGCTTACTGGCCTTGTTATCACCTGCGGCAGAGCCTTATATCGAAACCATGGCGCAGCAATCTGCGGCGCTTACGCGGCAGCGATTTGGCGCGAATCTTGGCATGTATTTACCGCTATATGTCTCGAATCTGTGCGCTAATGAATGTGATTACTGTGGTTTTAGCATGAGTAACAAACTCAAACGCAAGACCTTGAATGAACAGGAGTTGATGGCTGAAATAGCTATTATCAAAGGCAGAGGTTTTGATTCTATTTTACTGGTGTCGGGTGAGCATGAAACTAAGGTCGGCATCGATTATTTTAAGCAAATGTTGCCGTTGGTAAAGCAGCAATTTAGCCATGTGGCGATGGAGGTCCAACCCATGAGTGAGGACCATTATCGCCAGTTAGTCGCGCTAGGTTTAGATGCTGTGATGATTTATCAGGAGACCTATCAGCCCGAGACTTATGCTCGTCACCATTCCCGAGGTAAAAAAATGGATTTTGCCTATCGCTTAGCAACACCGGATAGAGTTGCGGCGGCGGGGGGGGATAAAATTGGTCTTGGGGTATTACTGGGGCTGGATGATTGGCGTTTAGATGCGTTAATGATGGGATATCATCTTGACTATTTAGAGCGTCGCTATTGGCGCACTCGCTTTAGTATTTCGCTGCCAAGGTTAAGGCCTTGTACTGGCGGGATCACCCCAAAAGTTATGCTATCGGATTTAGGTTTAGTGCAAATGATTTGTGCATTTAGACTTTTTAATCATCAGCTTGATATCAGTATGTCGACAAGGGAAAGCCCTGAGCTGAGGGATAATCTTTTGCCACTTGGAATTACTCAAATCAGTGCGGGTAGTTCGACACAACCGGGCGGCTATCAAGCACCCGACAGTCAACTCGATCAATTTGAGATAAGCGATGATCGCAGCGTCGAGCAAGTCATCGAACAGATGCAACTGCAGGGTTTTAATCCCGTATTTAAGGATTGGGAAGCCAATTGGATCACAGGATAAATAAGACCATAAATAAATGGTGAGAATGCGGATAAAACCTGTACTTTTGCAGGTGATTGGTCAATAATTGACCCATTAATCACAGCGTGCAGGAATACCGTTATGCAAATCCAATCTGCTTATTCATCCGGTCTGCAAGGCTTGCAAAGTGCTCAATCTGGGCTCACTCAAGCAACAATAGATGTGGCTAAACCTACACCGACTCAAAGTGCGACTCCGGCTGAATCTACAAGAGATGTTGCGCAGCCTGATAAAACCTCGGCATTACTTACCGCTAATGAGTCATTAAGACAAGGGGAAGCGTCAACAGAAGTGATTGAAACTGATTCTGAAACGATAGGTTCGATCATTAATATTAAGGTGTAAATATCATGTCGGTTGTGGCGCTATCACTTAAGGTTGGAGCGCCATCCTCTTCATTTTCGGCACATGATAAGATGCTCAGCTCGAATCTAAGCCAGACTCAAAGCCAGAGCCTAAACCAGAGTCACGCTAATAGCACTTATCAAGGAGCCAGCGCTCACACTGCAGGCTCCGCAAAAATTGAAGCGAGTGGTGTCCATGAACTACAGGTTACTGGAACTTCATTTGCTCCAGTTCAAGCCACGCCTATTACTTCATTAGCTGCTAACGTTTCCCAATCTCTCCACTCATCACCGAATGTGTCTTTTGCTGCTTCTAGTGCTGTTTCATCAACTGCAGCACCTGTACTTCCTGTACTGAATGGTGCAAGCCAAGCACTCGAGGTCGCTCCTTTTTCCGTACCAACGCCAAGGAGCAATCCTCAGGTAAATACGTTAAATGATCGAGCTAGCTTACATGCCGATGCGAGTTTTAGTTTGTTAACAGGACCAAGATCCATTTCTGGTGTACGCGGGGGACAGATTGCGACACCTATTTCTACTCAGGTATTTTCGCCCGTCGCGGGTACGAGTAATAGCGGACTTGGGGTAAATTCCTTGGCTACAATAAGTCCAAATCTCAGTGTAACGAGCAATATTCCCGTTGATATTTTTACGCCTCTGAGTCCATCAATTGGCACTAGGGGTACTTATATTCCTGCTTTCAATCCATCTAGCACGGGTGATGTTTCTCCAATAATGCCTGATTTAGCGGCAGTGTTTGGGCCACAAACTGTCTTTACTGGAGCTGCGTTAGTTGATCCCACTACGTCCGATTCTGCAATTAACAGTTCTGTAAATAAGAGTGTAGCAACGAGTGCAGGGCCTGTTGGTCAGTCAAACTCTACGCAAGCCACAGATCAATCCGCTAGCAATGATGTTGCTCGACCGACTGTGTTAGAACTATTTACTCAAGTTTTCGGTGAAGCTCAGGCTCAAGCTAGTCCTGTAGATGCTCCTGCGACAGCGTCTAACCCAGATGATAGTCAACAAGTCTTAGCTGCTGTCTTTGCCCCAAATGATAATCAGCTTGAAAAGCAAGTACAGGAAGAAGAATCGCGGAAACAGCAAATAGCAGCAGCGGAAGAGGCAAAGCAACAATCACTGGTTCAACAGGCTCAAGAACAAGAGATACAAGCCCAAGAAAAAGTGCAGGCTCAACAGCAACAGCAAGTCGATGAACTTAAAACTCGAGATTCAGAGGTTAAAGCCCATGAGCATGCCCACGCAACCGTCGGAGGACAATACGCTCAGAGCCCGAGTTTTAAGTATGAAAAGGGTGCTGATGGCCAACGTTACGCCACCGATGGCGAAGTGCAGATTGATGTCTCTCCAGTGGGAGGCGACCCGCTTGCAACGATAAACAAAATGAAGCAAGTTTATGCCGCAGCAATGGCTCCTGTTGACCCGTCATCAGCGGATATCCGTGTTGCCGCGGAAGCCTTGCAAAAAATGAATGAAGCTAAGGTGATGCTGGCAGAGGAGCGACAAAAACAAATTGTTGACTTGCAAACGGCTCAAACATTAATAGACGCAGATGCACAAATCAAAGAGTTGCCACCGTTAGAAAAACATACACCTGTAGTGACGGGAGACGTTGATGAGTCCGGTAATATTGCTCAGCCCCAAGAGGCTGTATTCACCCCCGCCTCTACTGCGCTTGATAAGCTAAAACAAGCGATCGAGGCGCAAACGGTCAACACGAGAGTCATTGATACGGGTTCGAAAACCTCTTCTGATATCAGTGACTCAGTCACTACATCGACCACAGTGGAAACGATTGAGCCACCGACCGCAACTTTAGCATTTGGAGAAGCTTCAACTTCAGCGGATTTAGCGACGGGTTTTATTTCAAGATCCGATAGTGCTGCAAGCCGTTATTATGTCGCGGTTGCACAAGCCAGTGCTGGACCTTCAGTTCGTGTCGATATGACGTCGCAAGCCAATATTCAGCCTTCTTATCTGGCATCTTCAAATGATCTGCTTAGCAATTTGCAATCTACGGATGTTTTGTCCGCAAACGATGTAAATGAGCAGTCTTCAAATATCAGTGCTAGCGCGAATTCGAATGTGTCTTTGCAGAGCAAGTTATATGTGGTAGATGACCTCTTGCAGGAGACAGGATTTATTCAGCCGCAATACTTGGGTTATCAACAAGCGCGCTATGTCGACTTTAGTGTGTAAGATTAGGTTTTAAGCTTTAACTATTTCCATGATTCGCTTTTCATTATCTTTTTCGAAACAACTTCTCAGCGCCACTAAGAACTAAGCATTTAATCAGCAGTTAGCACTTATCGTTTTGCTCACTCGAATTGATAACTCTTTTTGTATCTTGCTGTTAATGACTATTCGTCGTTTCAATTCCATGCTGTTTTAAAATCAAGGAAGCAAGCAGTTTTGATGCAGGCCCTTGTTGATCCCTATTAGGGATAACTAAGCTCAACATGATGCGACGTTTTTGGCTGCCCTCAAGGTGTAAACGTACTAGATTACCCGAAGCCAATTCTTCTTGGACTAAGAAAGAGGGGATCCAACAGAAACCAATACCTTGATTTAAAATGACTTTAGCTTCATGGAAGTTAGAGACTGTCCAGCGCTGCTCAGCTTTGAGCCAGCCTATGTCGATATTGGATTGCACGCCGGTATCTTTGATCACTAACTGTAAATATTGTGCCAGTAGTTTATCGTCTTCAATTGTGCCTAAGTCAGCGAGTGGGTGATTTGGATGACAGACGAGGTAGAGTTCTTGTTCACATAAGGGTTCGGATAAATACCCTTTAGGCGGCACCCCTGCACAGATAGCAATATCGACTTTACTCTGCTGAATGAGCTCTTGAGTGCCGGTGATCACTGAGTCCAGCATGATGATTCGAGTGCCACGACTATGGGGCAGAAACGCATTGAGGGCGCACACTAAGCTTTCCATCGGATAGATAATTTCACGGGCAATCGTGAGTGTCGGCTCCCACCCTTGTTCGAGATTACTCGCAAGTTGTTCTAACTCATTGACGGCTTGGGTGACATGCCGTGAGCGGCGCAGCAGCACTTCGCCCTGCGGGGTGAGATAGGCTTTACGGCCTTTGACTTCGAGTAGCTCGATACCTAACTGATGCTGTAATTTGGCAACGGCATGGTTAAGTGACGATTGACTCTTGTTGAGTTTTTCGGCCGCTTGGGCATAGCCGCCAAAATCGACCACCGCTTGCAAAATACGCCATTGTTCTAAGGTAGATTTAGCTCGAGTCATTATAATCTCAAAAAAACGATAGATTGAGGCTTATAGTGGCCACTTCTTACGACTTTTTCAATTAAATATCATAGAGTCAGTCATTCTCACGACATATAGATAGTTATGTCGCGCTAAGTTATTAAGGTGATAGAGAGGCTAATCATGACGATTTTCAGTGTTTGCGCCCGAGCGAGTCACAAACACATCCTAAGCATTCACACTTAAAACGCACAAGAACCTGTTGCGTCGAAAGCTTGATTGTTGGAATTGTCAGCATGTTCTGAAGCGGCGCTATTTGAAATTCTTTGGATCAGTGCAGCACTATTAACGGGGGCGCCAATGACCACTTTTAATTGGTCACTGAAGCTTAAAGCGTCTTCATTGATGACTAATACATTGAATAATTTGAGTTTGTCTCGGCAGTTGAATGTGGATTGATCTATCAGCCTGGCTAGCGATGCTTGCCAGAGTAATTGGTAGTAGAGCGGTCCTTCGTTGGCGATAGCATTAAAGCTGTAGGGATAATCCTTGGTTTGCGGCCAACCTTGGCCAAAGCTGGCACTAAACTCTGCAGCGAGATTGGGATAGACTTGTGAATTTGCGTCTTGGTAAAAGTTAACTGCAACCTTAGCTCGAAAAACTTTGAGCTGTTTCGAATAAGCTTTAGCTAATGTTTCACGCTCCTGTAAATAATCTTGTTCAAACTGCGGAAAGAGTTGATGCCGCAGCACTTCAGCTAACCAGAGACTCACTACAAAATAGCTATCCTGACTCTGCCCCATGGCATTGTTGAGGTAGAAATGACTCGCTTTAGCAAGGGAAGTGACAGCCTCTGCGATGGATTCGGTTAATTGCTCAATGTCTTTGTAGTTACTCAGCTGTGGTTTGAGATCCAACGCTTGTTGTCCAAATTGCTGGCCGAGTACACTTTGACGCAATGTCTGCTGTTGACTACCTTGCTGTGGATTTGGGTTATACGCCACATAGATTTCACCTAACAATCTTTGCTGGTGGTAGACCCTGACGATATGTGGCCGATTGGGATCGGCAGGTATTTTATCGACCTTAGCGGTTTCTATGGTCTCAAAGTGTAAACCAAACACTTGCAGATAAGTAAAGCTGCGACTCAAGACGTCAGAAGTTTGCCATGTCGGCCCCTTGGCTGATGCTTGTTGTGACAGGGTTCGTCCAATATCCCAGGGAGCCACTTGCAGATCTTGGGTTTGGCTATCAAGAAAAGCTTTGACTAATTCAGGGGACGATAACTGCTGCGAACTAAGCACTAATGCGCTGTAATCGGTAAAGCCTGCAGCAGTGGCGGCTTGTTGGCGCTGCTCAGCAATTCGCTCTAATGCCGTTTGATTGGTTTCACTGGCTCTGACTTGGTAGGCCTGCCATACATTTTGGCGACATACGGCGTTTTCCTGCGTCAGTAAGTAACTGACGATAGTGCCAGAAAAGTCGCTCTGCTTTGAATTGTCGGGCTTCGGCTCATCACTTTTATCACCTTTTTTATGCAGATGATGTTGCTGCTGAGTCGCTTCGGGTTGGCATTGGCTGTCATTGAAGGCAAGATTAAATTGCTGGCTGCCTAACCCTTGGCCTATGCTGGCTTGCGCTGTATGTAATTTCGCTTTTTCCTCGGCGCTCCAATGCTGTTGTAGTAACTGTTTAAGCTGTTGGCTCAGCAGTATTTGTTCTGCATTGCCTTGGGCTAAGGCGTAGGCGAGTTGGCTCAATTCAGTTTGGCTGAGAAGTTGCGATAGGGTGTCGGCGAGGTGTAGCTGGCATTGCAGTAGACCCTCGCGTTCCTCACTCGGTAAGTTAAACCCACGGTAATAGTTGAGCCTGTCGTTGATATTATTAAGCCCTAACATCTGTTGCTCAAAAATAAGCGCGCGCTGGGCCAAGGTTAATTCAGACGCAGTTAAACGCGCATTGGCGAACACAGTCGCGAGATCAATACTTGGCAAACGCAGGCATTGTTCAACTAAAAGGGGAACAGGGCTTGGCGCCGCATAGGCGGCATTCGTAACATAAAGGCTCAAGCCAAACAGGCTAACCAGTAAAGTGGGTTTTAACATGGGTAATGTGTTCTGCATCTGTGATGGAATGAGTTAACTTTGACTTAGTATCCAATTGAGTTAGCTTCAAGTCATTGTTATGCATGAAACCCTGTTCTGTTCTGGATGTCAACGATAAGGGTGGGAGTCGCAAATGTATTGCTATTCAAGGAAGGAGTTACACTGAGCTGCTGAACACCTACAGATTCCAGATGTACTAGAGGAATGGTGTTCTTTCTGCTTTTGATATCAGCCATCACCAACTCAAACCCTGAGGACGTAATGACTGATATTCGCTTACTTCAGACTGAAAAGGTTAGTTTAAATCCTGATTAGGCTGATTTTTCACCGCGATAATCGTGGCGCGTTTGGGCGCAGGATAACCTTCAACCGTTTTGGTGATGTCGTTAGGATCTAGGTATTCAACCAGTGATTCGTTGGGCATCCAGTCGGTACGGCGTTGCTCGGCAAGGGCAGTGACATCGGTATCGACACAACGGATATCAGTGAAATCACACTTTTTTAACCATAGCATGAGCGCGGCAACGGACGGAATGAACCATACATTATTCATTTTGCCATATCTATCTTGAGGCACGAGTACGGCATTTTCGTCGCCATCTATCACCAAGGTTTCTAGCACGAGCTCACCACCGGTGCGCAATTGATCACGCAGCTGTAACAAGTGATCGATAGGCGAACGTCTGTGATACAAAACACCCATGGAGAAAACCGTGTCAAATGCATCGAGCGGTGGCAGCTCTTCAATACCCAATGGTAACAGGTGTACAGGGTGATGTGTGCCCGCTAAACGTTTGACGGCTTCAAACTGACATAAAAACAACGGCGAAGGGTCGATACCGACGACACGTTTGGCACCTGAGCCCAACATGCGCCACATGTGATAACCACTGCCGCAACCGACATCGAGCACAGTGCGGTTTTTCAGCGGCGAAATATGTTGCTTAACGCGGTCCCATTTCCAGTCACTGCGCCATTCGGTATCGATGTGGATGCCATGAATGTGGAAGGGGCCTTTACGCCATGGCATAAACAAACGCAGCAGGTTTTCAAGCTTCTCTTTTTCGCCTGGGCTAAGTTGCTCGCCGCTACCGACGGTCACGCTATCAACAAAATCCACTTGGTCGGGTGCTTGATAGTGCAGCTTGTTGAGCACTTTTTCCCACTTTGGCAGGTTGCCGTGTTTATGTTCCCGTTGCCACTTGCCTAAAATGCTCGGCAGGGTTTCGAGCCAGTGCTGTAGATTCGAATCGGCGATTTGTTGGTAAAACGAGCTAAAGCTGATCACTTGATGGCCACCATAGAAGCAAAGTTAAAGCATTGGAACCAGAGACTAAAGTGACTAAAGCCTTGGCGGGTGAGTCGTTGTTGATGCGTGGTTAAGGTGTCGGGCTTCATGACATTTTCCAGCGCACTGCGTTTTTGGCTGATCTCAAGTTCGCTGTAACCATTAGCGCGTTTAAAGTCCAAATGTTGCTCTTCCAATAAGGTTTGGATAGGAGCATCTTCGAAGCGAATTTTTTCAGACAGCACTAAAAGTCCGCCGGGATTAAGACCCTGATAAATCTTGGCTATCAGGGTTTCTCTGTCTTCTGGCGGTAAAAACTGCAAGGTAAAGTTGAGTACCACCAATGACGCATTTTGAATATCGATATCGCGAATATCACCGCAAACCAGATCGACATCCGTATCGCTGACATAGGCATTCAGGTTCTCTTGGCAGCGTGCGACCATAGATTCACTGTTATCTACAGCAATAATGCGACATTGGCGGCCTTGAATTTGGCGACGAATACTTAAGGTGGCGGCACCGAGTGAGCAACCCAAATCGTAAATTTGAGTATTTGGCATGACGAAACGATCTGCAAAATCGCCTATGGTATTGATAATTTGCGTATATCCAGGCACTGAGCGGCGGATCATGTCACTGAATACGCCTGCTACACGGTTATCAAACTGGAAATCGCTAATATGCTCGCTCGCTTGAGCGTAGATAGTGTCTTGAGAAACGTTCATCTGAGATTTTTCATGGGAATTCAACTGCGCATTTTAACGAATCAGAGCGATTAGCAGCAAGTATCATGCTAGTAATTTGCGATAAATTTTTGTCTAATACTTAATAGATAACAAAATCGTTACATGTACATCAAGTACTAAGGGCTCAACTTGAAGTTTGTGATCCACTTAATTGTGATCTTGTGCAGCTGTTTTTTGGGTATAACGGGGCAGGCAAGTCCGTTGTCCTCTGAGCCATTAATCATCGTTATGGGTGAGGATAGCTTTCCCTATCAATATGTCGACAACGATGGCGAGCCGACTGGATTACTGGTTGATTTATGGAAAGAGTGGGCTAAACACAGCCATACCCAAGTTGTTTTTGTGGCGCGCCACTGGCACGAGTCCCTTGATCAACTGCGGCAAGGTAAGGCGCAAGTACATATCGGCATGGGGAAAACCCCAGAGCGAGAGCAAGAATTTGATTTTACGGTGCCCATTGCGGATGTGGGCACTTTTTTGTATTTGCATAAATCCTTGCAGGGCAAAAAATCCATCAAAGAACTGATCCCCTTTCAAATTGGTGTGGTAGCGGCTTCATCCCATGAAGCGGAATTACATCGTATCGAACCGCAGCTTGTGTTTAAACGCTACGAAAGTCGTGAGAAATTATTGGCAGGGGTCGCCGCGGGCGAGATCGTAGTCTTTGCGGGGTTAGAAGGCTATTTGAAAGATCCCGACTCATCCCAAGAGATTGCCGCAAACTTTCCCAATACTGCCCGCCTTCAAATTAAGGCGATGCAGTTTGTACCCGCAGTTCAAAAGGGCAATCTTGCATTAGTCGATAAGATCAATAAAGGTTTCACTGCGCTCGATGTGCACTTTATTCAGCAAACGGAGCGACGTTGGCTTGGCTATCAACGTCAACAAGCTGGACTCGTTATTTCGATGCAACTGGGCGTCGAGCCTTTTGTGGACTTAGGGGTCGATGGTTTACCCCATGGTTTGTATGTGGACATGTGGCAGCTTTGGTCTGAGAAAACGGGTATTGCCGTTGATTTTATTTCTGGTGATATGAACTCCAGCGTGGACGATGTTCGTCGCGGTCTCGCCGATGCCCACATAGGTTATCCTGAAAGTGATGATGTTAAAACGGGCCTTACTCAGGCTTGGCATTTATATACGGTGAAGAGTCGACTCTTTCTCTATCAGCAACAGTTAATCGATTTAGACAGCTTAAAAGGTAAACGTATTGGTGTGGTGCCGACAGCGCCTTATTTGGTGGAGTTGCGTAAAGCATTACCCCAAGTGTCACTGCGTTATTACGACAGTATGGATGCCATGGTGGCGGGGGCGAGGTCTGGAGAAGTTGTCGGTTTTATCGCCGCGGGTGCATGGACATCCCATTATTTACTGCTCAATAAAGGCTGGTCTGACTTTAGCCAGTATCCTGATCTCGAATTTAGCACCAACATTTATGTGCTGACCCGTAGCGATGATGCTGGCCTTACACAGAGGATAGCCAATGGGTTTAACAGTATTAGCAATCAAGAATTTGCTGAGATTGAACATAAATGGATGCTCAATCCTAAAGATCATGTTTTTACCCAAGCTGAGCGCCATGTCAGCCTAAGCCCCGCAGAACAGGCCTATGTGGAAAGTGTAGGCGAACTCAAAGTCGGTTATTTAAAGCAATGGCCACCGATGGAGTTTATGGATGAACAGGGTGAGTTTGCGGGGATCAATAGCGATATCGTCAAATTGCTCAAGGAACAACTCAAACTTAAGCTCACGCCCGTTGCCTTTGATGATTGGCATTCGTTAATCGAGGCGTTGCAAAAGGGCGAGGTGAGTTTAGCCGGCAGTGTCGCGCAAACGGCGGAGCGCCAGCAGCGTTTAGCGTTTAGTGAAGCCTATTGGCCATCGCCGTGGGCCTTAGTATCGCAACTGGAACAAGTCTCGGTTTTTAATATTGCTCAGCTCGCAGGTCAAAGGGTAGCTGTGGTTGAGGGATATCATTTGGTGGCGCAATTGATGAGTCTGGAGCCTTCGCTCAAGTTAGTCATAGTGCCAAATACGCAGGCCGGATTAGCGGCCGTGACGAATGGCAATGCGGATGTGTTTATCGATAAAGTGGTGACTTTAGCTTCTGAGCTTAAAACCAGCCACTATCCGACACTGAAAATGTCGCTGCTCAGTGATCTCGCCGATCAGCATAGTCATATTGGTGTTTATCCTCAATTTGCGCCGCTGGTGCCGCTGATTAACAAAGCCTTAGCCTTGATTGACGCTCAGCATCAGCAAAAAATATATACGCGCTGGGTGTCATTTTCAGTGGCGACAGAGAGCGCTAAATATCTGCAATGGCTGCGTTATATCGTGTTTGGCGTGATAATCTTGTGCTTAGTGATGGTGGCGGTGTTATTAGTGAATCGCCGCTTAAATCGTGAGATCACCCAGCGATTGGTGGCAGAAAAACGTTTGTTGCATGTGGCTAATCATGATGCTTTAACTCAGTTGCCCAATCGTGCCTTACTTGATGACAGACTAACCCAAGCTTTGCTATCTCATCGCAGAGAACAGGCACATTTCGCTTTGTTATTCATCGATCTCGATGGTTTTAAACAAATCAATGACCAACACGGTCATCCCATTGGCGATGAATTACTGGTACTGGTCGCCCAAAAGTTAACCAAGGTTATCCGTGGCTCAGATACCGTTGCGCGATTTGGCGGCGATGAGTTTGTTATCCTGCTAAATCGTGTGCAAGATCTCGATGCTGCAACCCAAGTTGCTGATAATATTCTACAGGCACTGTCGAGCCCTTTGCTTATTCAAGGCGTCAGTGTCAGCATCGCCGTTAGTATCGGCGTGGTGATTTACCCCCGCGATGGTGACACAGCGATAGGTTTGTTGAAAAAAGCCGATCAGCTGATGTACCAAGCAAAAAGTAGCGGCGGGCGTTGTTATCGCTCAGCTTGATGTTTTTTTGAACGCTCATGCTCAGATAGTGCGTTCGCCTCTAGTCAAGGGCGTAAAACTGTTTGATACTTCACCGCCTAAGTGTGAAGTACTTTGGTAATCGGCATTATTTTACTATAATGCCGCTTTTATCTCGTTTTGATTATTTCCAAAGCACCGGTTTCCGGATAAAGGATAGAGTTAGATGCGCAGTCATTATTGTGGAGACGTCAATAAGTCTCACGTTGGACAAGAAGTTACCTTGGTAGGTTGGGTTAATCGTAGCCGTGATTTGGGTGGCGTTGTCTTTTTAGATTTAAGAGACAGAGAAGGTCTCATCCAAGTGGTCTATGATCCAGACTTACCTGAGGTGTTCAATGTCGCCAGCACGCTGCGCGCCGAATTTTGCGTTCAGGTCAAAGGCTTAGTTCGTGCCCGTCCTGATAGCCAAGTCAATGGTCAAATGAAGACGGGTGAGATTGAAGTCTTAGGTCAAGCCTTGACGATTATCAACGCTGCCGATCCACTGCCATTGAGCATGGATAACTACCAGAACAACAGCGAAGAGCAACGTCTTAAGTATCGTTACTTAGATTTACGTCGTCCAGAAATGGCGCAGCGATTAATTTTCCGCGCTAAAGTGACCAGTTCTGTGCGTCGTTTCCTCGATTCAAACGGTTTCTTAGACATAGAAACCCCGATCCTGACCAAGGCAACCCCAGAAGGTGCCCGCGATTATTTAGTACCAAGCCGTACTTATAAAGGTCAGTTCTTTGCCTTGCCACAATCGCCACAGCTGTTTAAACAGTTGCTGATGATGTCAGGCTTTGATCGTTACTATCAAATCGTAAAATGCTTCCGTGATGAAGACTTACGTGCCGACCGTCAGCCAGAATTCACCCAAATCGATATCGAAACGTCTTTCATGAGCTCTGAGCAAGTGATGGCGAAAACCGAAGAGATGATGCGTGGTCTGTTCCTTGAAATGCTGAACGTCGATCTTGGCGAGTTCCCGCGCATGACTTACAACGAAGCGATGCGTCGTTTTGGTTCAGATAAGCCAGATTTACGTAACCCATTAGAGCTGGTGGACATTGCCGATTTACTCAAAGAAGTCGAATTTGCGGTATTCTCTGGTCCTGCGAACGATGAAGAAGGCCGTGTTGCTGCACTGCGTATTCCGGGCGGCGCTGCGCTGTCTCGTAAGCAAATAGATGATTACACGAAGTTTGTTGGCATTTATGGTGCTAAAGGCTTAGCGTGGATGAAGATTAATGACCTAAGCCTTGGCTTAGAAGGCATTCAATCACCGGTACTGAAATTCTTAAACGAAAGCATAGTCAATGAAATCGTGAGCCGCACTGGCGCGCAAACTGGTGACATTATCCTGTTTGGTGCAGATCAGGCGACAGTGGTTGCCGAATCTATGGGCGCACTGCGTCTTAAAGCGGGCGAAGATTTCAACTTATTACAAGGTGAATGGCGTCCACTGTGGGTAGTTGACTTCCCAATGTTTGAGAAAATCAACGGCAACTTCCACGCGGTTCACCATCCGTTCACCGCACCGCGCGGCGTAACGGCAGCTGAACTTGAAGCTAACCCAGCTAATCGCGTTTCTGATGCCTACGATATGGTATTAAACGGCTGCGAATTAGGCGGTGGTTCGGTGCGTATCCACAACCAAGAAATGCAGTCTGCGGTATTCCGTATTCTGGGCATTACCGACGAAGAAGCTAAAGAGAAGTTCGGCTTCCTGTTAGAAGCGCTGCGTTACGGCACACCGCCACATGCAGGTTTAGCGTTTGGTTTAGACCGCATCATCATGCTGATGACAGGCGCAAGTTCAATCCGTGATGTGATGGCGTTCCCGAAAACCACTACAGCCGCTTGCCCGCTGACTAACGCGCCTGGTTTTGCCAATCCGCAGCAGTTAGCTGAACTTGGCATTGCCGTGGTTGAGAAAGCCGTTAAAACGGAAGACTGATCTTTTGTAAGAGGGCTTTGTAAGGCGACTTTTGTAAATCGACCTTATTCAAATCGACATTATGTAAATCGTTTTAGTGTAAGTCGATTGACGTTAGCCTTGTCAGTTATTTTTTGTCGTACCGAAAACCGAGGCATGAGCCTCGGTTTGTTTTAGTGAACCGTCATTCCACTGCTTATCAATATCTGTTAGTTCAATCCTTTAAGTAAATAGCCGTTATTTAGTCTCATTCCACCTTCGGCTCTTGATAAGCTTTGTGATGGCACCTAGATGATATCTAAGTAGAGGAGACTTCCCATGGCAGGTCACAGTAAATGGGCCAACATTAAGCACCGTAAAGCGGCTCAAGATGCTAAACGCGGTAAACTCTTTACTAAATTCATTCGCGAGTTAACCGTTGCAGCCCGTGAAGGTGGCTCAGATCCCGACTCCAATCCACGATTACGTGTCGCCATCGATAAAGCCCTCGGTGGTAATATGACCCGAGACACGGTTGATCGTGCGATTAAACGCGGCGCCGGTGAATTAGAAGGCCAGCAACTCGAAACCATTCTCTATGAAGGTTATGGCCCAGGCGGCACCGCTGTGATGGTTGAAACCATGACGGACAATCGTAATCGTACTGTGAGTGGTGTACGTAATGCGTTTAGTAAATCGGGCGGTAACTTAGGCACGGATGGGTCGGTTTCTTATCTGTTCACTAAGCGTGGGGTGTTATCCTATGCGCCGGGAACCGATGAAGATGCATTGATGGAAGTGGCGCTTGAAGCGGGCGCGGAAGATATTGTCAGCTATGATGATGGTGCTGTGGATGTGTTTACTGATCCCGTTGATTTCTATACGGTGAAAGAGGCGCTCGATAACGCCCATTTTGTGGCGGATAATGCCGAAATCGCGATGATAGCCTCGACGAAAGCTGAGCTTGATCTAGAAACCGCCGAAAAATTTATGCGCCTTATCGACACCCTTGAAGATCACGATGATGTGCAAGAGGTGTATCATAATGCGGAAATCTCCGATGATGTGATGGCAAGCCTAGGCTAGATTGACTGTGAGCTGAATTGGGGCGTCAATTGATGCCCATTTCAGCTCGCAAACGCTAACGTAGGAACAGGGACGCAAATGTAGATCCCAAATAAGGTATTGAATGGCAATTATTTTAGGTGTTGACCCAGGTTCACGGATCACAGGCTACGGCGTGATCCAATGTCAGGGACGGCATCAGATTTACCTCGGCAGTGGCTGTATTCGCACTTCGTCTGAAGAGCTTCCTGGTAGGCTAAAGCAAATTTTTGATGGGATCACTGAGATTATTCGTCAGTATCAACCGGACGAATTTGCGATTGAGCGCGTATTTATGGCAAAAAATGCCGATTCTGCGCTCAAGTTAGGCCAAGCACGCGGCGCGGCCATTGTTGCTGCCACAGTCGCCAATTTACCTGTGGCCGAATACAGTGCGACTCAAATTAAGAGCGCAGTCGTGGGTACGGGGCGAGCACAGAAAGCCCAAGTACAACACATGATCCAACAACTACTTAAATTACCCGCAGCCCCACAAGCTGACGCCGCAGATGCACTCGGAGTTGCTGTGTGTCATTATCACACCAGCCAGAGTTTAATTGCATTGAGTGGCCGGGCAACGGCAAGAACATACGGACGGTACAGATGATAGGTCGTTTACGGGGCGTGCTCGTTGAGAAACAAGCACCAGAAATTTTGATCGATGTTAACGGTGTTGGTTACGAGTTGCAGATGCCGCTTACTAGCTTTTATGAGCTGCCTGAAGTTAATCATGAAACTATGGTCTACACCCACTTTGTGGTGCGTGAAGATGCACAGCTTCTCTATGGTTTTATCACTAAGCAGGAAAGGGCGTTATTTCGCTTACTGATCAAGACCAATGGTGTCGGTCCCAAGCTTGCTTTGACCATTTTATCAGGCATGACAGCCGCAGAATTTGTGGGTTGCGTTGAGCGCGATGATATAGTGACCTTAGTGAAATTACCCGGTGTTGGCAAGAAGACCGCCGAGCGGTTACTGGTAGAAATGCGCGATAAGCTCAAGAGCTTGATGGAAGCCTCAGCAGGCTCAGAGCGTGAGTTCGTGCTGCAATCCAATTACTCACCCGCACCGACAGTCAATAGCGCCGAAGAAGATGCTATTTCAGCTTTAATTTCGCTGGGTTATAAACCACCGCAGGCGAGCAAATCGGTTTCTGCAGCCTACAAAGAGGGCATGGATTCAGAAACCCTGATCAAAGCCGCCCTTAAATCGATGCTTTAATTGAACAATGATGATAATTAAGATGAAAGCTGCGATAAGGAATAACAATGATTGAGGCAGACAGACTCATCCAGCCGCAGATCCAAGCTCAAGATGAATCCATCGACAGGGCAATGCGCCCTAAAATGCTCGATGAATACACGGGTCAAGATGACACTCGGGCACAGCTTAAGGTGTTTATTCAAGCGGCAAAGAATCGTAATGAAGCCTTAGATCATATGTTGATTTACGGTCCGCCGGGATTGGGTAAAACCACCTTAGCCATGATTGTTGCGAACGAGATGGGGGTGAACATTAAATCCACCTCGGGGCCTGTGCTGGAAAAAGCGGGCGATCTCGCCGCACTTTTGACCAATCTCGAATCCGGTGATGTGTTATTCATCGATGAAATCCACCGATTAAGCCCTGTGGTGGAGGAGATTTTGTATCCAGCGATGGAAGATTATCAGCTGGATATCATGATAGGTGAAGGGCCGGCAGCGCGCTCTATCAAGCTTGATTTACCGCCGTTTACTCTAGTGGGTGCGACAACACGGGCAGGAGCTTTGACTTCACCACTTCGGGCGCGTTTTGGGATCCCGCTACGGCTTGAATTCTATAACATCAAAGATTTAAGCACCATAGTCACGCGTTCGGCGCAGGTGATGGAACTGGATATTGATGCTGAAGGTGCATTTGAAATCGCACGCCGTTCACGTGGTACACCGCGGATAGCTAACCGACTGCTTCGCCGCGTGCGGGATTACGCGCAGGTGAAGCATGATGGCGCTGTCACTAAGTTTGTTGCCGACCATGCACTTGACTTGCTGGATGTTGATAATGAAGGTTTCGATTATATGGACCGCAAGTTACTACTCGCCATTATCGATAAGTTTATGGGTGGCCCAGTTGGACTCGATAACTTAGCCGCAGCCATAGGCGAAGAGCGCGAAACCATTGAAGATGTGCTAGAGCCATTTTTGATCCAGCAAGGCTTTATCCAACGTACACCCCGCGGCCGTATTGCAACCGCACGGGCATATCAACATTTTGAGTTGATCAAACCCGAGTAATCATCATTTTGATGATACAGACTATAAGAGGCGACCTAAGTGGTCGCTTTTTTTATAAAGAAAATTTGTCCTTGAATGTGGTCCGTATGAGATGTAAGTCATTTATTTAAGAATAAGAAACAGGGAGTGTTTAGAGGGATTGGAAGCTAATACTTATATTTAAAATTAATATGCAAGATCAGTAACAAATAGTCATTTCAAAGACGTGTAGAATTATTTGTACCTTAATTGTTAAACCATAATTTTAGACGTTGTTAAAATGCATAATTAGCACAATTGATACATAGTGTATCTCTGTTTTAATGCAATTTATCTATGTTTATCGGTATTTTAGCGCTTTGGCTATCTGTGGATATTACTAGATATGCAGATTTAACAATAGTTAATCAATACACTGTTCTTCTAGATAACTTTAATAAGGATTAAAAAGTGTGATCCAAATCACATTTTTTAATGTGCAAAATGTTGCATTTATGTTTCTTATTAACAGTCTTAAAGTCTGTTTAATATCCATATCGTGGTGATTAACTCTGTATAAGTGTGGTAAATAAGGGTATTAAAAAATAGTATTCAAATTAATTAACTAAGTAAATCACAATAATTAACAATTTGTTTTTATTGGTTAAAAATTTGAGCATTGACGGAGTTAAAGTGAATCCTCAGTATCAGGTGCAACACTAGTACAGCAATAGCTGTACAAGCTGTAAGCATAAAAATAATAGTAAGATCTAGGGAGCATTCATACATGATCAAAAGAACTAAAGTAGCGTCAGCTATTAACTTAGCTATCGTTGCATCTATCACTACTGGTGCATTTGTTACGTCAAGCGCATTTGCTGCTGAAGAAAAAGCAAAAGTTGAACGTATTGAAGTGACAGGTTCACGCATTCAACGCCAAGATATGGAAACAGCATCTCCTGTGACCGTTATTGATGCTGCTGCGATTAAAGCGGAAGGTTTTACTTCTGTTGACCAAATGCTGCAAGTACAGACTTCGATGGCGGGTGCGGCAATTGGTTCAACAACAAACAACGGTGCAGACGGTGTTGCACAAGTTGATTTACGTGGCATGGGTTCACAACGTACGCTTGTGTTATTAAACGGTCGCCGCATGGTGAACTCTGGTTCCGGTGCTAACAGCTCTGTGGATTTGAACTCTATTCCAGTCGCTATGATTGCACGTGTTGAAATTCTGAAAGACGGCGCTTCAGCTGTTTACGGTTCTGATGCGATTGCTGGTGTAGTGAATATTATCACTAAGAAAGACTTTGAAGGTTTCCAGCTCGATTTTAACGGTAGTGGCACTGACAAGGGTGACGGTAAAAATGGCGACGTAAGTGCACTATACGGTTTCAATACCGATGGTGGTAATTACACCTTTGGTGCTGCTTTTTCTGACCGTCGTGGCGTGATCCAAGGTGACCGTGATTGGACTGAACCTGGTGCAAGTTCATTTATCCCTGAAGGTACTTTAGGCGGCAAGATTAAAGATGCCAATGGCAACTGGGTAGACCGTTCATACGGTTATGATTTTACCCAAGATAGTTACTATCAAACACCAAGTGAACGTCGTAGTTTATTTGCTAACATGACTCAAGAGTTAGGTAATGATGTTGTGTTAACTGCAGATGCTATTTATACCAACCGTCGTTCTAACCAGCAAATGGCTGCTCAACCCGCTGATCTTATGCTAAATGTTTGCGGCGCGGCGGGCGTTCCAGCCGGAGCTCCATGTGTAACGCTTGATAGCGGCATGATCGCAGCAGGTATTAAAGCCGATGATAAGGGTTTAGTTAACTATCGTCGCCGGACTAACGATGTAGGTCCTCGTATTTATACTCAGGATACTGATACTTGGCGTTTATCAGGTGGTTTAGCGGGCACCTTAGATGTTCATACTGGTATGAACTGGGATGTAACCTACACCTATGGTAAAAACCAAGCTAAAACTGCAGTAGATAATTCTATCAATGCATCAGATATGCTTGATTCGATCTATGCAAATCCTAATGCATGGTTTAGTGGCACCCCATTAACACAGCAAATGATTAACGAAATCGGTTATTCAGAGCAAGCAAATGGTGGTAATGAGCAACAAACACTTTCTGCTGGTTTAAATGGCGAATTGTTTGATTTAAAAGCAGGTGCCGTTGGCTTTGCGATTGGTGCGGAATATCGTCGTGAAAGTGGTTTTTATAATCCTGATCCTGTAGTTGTTGCTGGTGAAAGTACTGCTGCTCAACAAGACCCGACTGATGGTAACTATAACGTTATTTCTATTTTCCAAGAAGTAAGTGTGCCTTTCACTGAGAAATTAACGGGTGAATTTGCGCTACGTTTAGATGATTACTCTACTTTTGGTAAAGCAACCACTTGGAAGATTGGCTTAACTTATGCTGCAACGGATGAGTTAATGGTTCGTGGTGTAGCGGCTACTGGTTTCCGTGCTCCAAGTGTTGCTGAATTGTATGGTGGTAACTCAGGTTCGTTTGATTATTTAGATGATCCATGGGGCAATGCTCAAGATCCACAAATTTTAGTAAATCGTACATCAGATCCAGATTTAAAGCCTGAAGAATCAGAGTCTTATACGGCTGGTTTAGTGTATTCGCCAAGCTATCTTGATGGTATGTCTGTGACTTTGGATTACTGGAGTTTCAAAGTTGATAACGCGATTGCGCGTATGGACACTCAAGCAGGTCTAGATGCATGTCATAGATTCCAAGTAGATGGCGATGCAACAGGTGCAGCATCTTGTGAAATTTTCAATATCGGCGCTAATGGCGATTTAGATAATTTAACGAATGCTTTAACTAACGTGGGTACACAAGACACGAGTGGTGTAGATTTCAACTTAGCCTACAGCTTTGAGCTTATTGGTTTAGATTGGAAACTAAACAATGACACAACTTACTTAGTTAACTTCGAGCAGGATGGTGAAAGCTATACTGGTACTATTGATGGTAACTTTGGTGCTTATGCCCGAGTTCGTAACAACTTTAGCTTGTCAGCGGGTCAAGATGATTGGAGTGTTATGTACTTCAATCGTTATATCGGCGGAATGACAGATCTAGCTCAAGGTACTGATGTAGACTCAATTTTGTACCATAACATTTCTGGTACTTATCATATCAATGATATGACGACTGTCAGTTTAGGCGTTAAGAATTTCACTGATGAAAAACCAGTTACTGTTTCTAACGGTAGCGATGGTGGTACAGTTCCACAAGTATATGACACAGTCGGCCGCGTGATTTACGGTGGTGTAACTGTTAAATTCTAAGCTAAGTTCAGACTCTTAGTTTCTAAAAAGCGCCTTAGGGCGCTTTTTTATTGGGAGTTTACGAGATGAGTTTTTGAATCGCTAATCATCAGTTGATTGGTTGTTAATATCGTATTTTGTTCACAGTTTTCAACATCACACTTCTTAACTAATGTAATAGCGCTAGAGTCGTCTCGATTCGCATGGTAATATAAATGATATAGATTCTCGTTTGGGCTTTAAGGATGAGTAAAATACTCTTGATCGATGATGATCCATTGTTTAGCGTTTGGTTAGCTGATGCCTTATGTACGCAAGGGCATGAGGTTAAGTGTGCGGTTAATGGCATCGAGGGTCTGGCATGCATTGAAAGTTTTGCTCCAGACATCATAGTGCTTGATTTAGTGATGCCACAGATGAATGGATTTGAGTTGCTAAAAGCGCGTGAATGTTCAACGCCGGTACTGATGATCTCAGCACGTGATAATGAAGATGATCGCATCACTGGTTATGAATTGGGGGCAGATGATTTTCTGAGTAAGCCGTTTAGTATAAAAGAGATTTTTGTCCGCTTACGAGCCTTAGAGCGGCGTCTCTGTGCCGGTCACTCTCACTCGCCGCAAATGGCGACTGTGGCGGCTAAAGTGATTAACTTCGATGAAATGAGTTATAGGATCACTATTGGCACCCGCTATGTCGATTTGACCCAAACCGAGTTTAAATTATTTAAATATCTTTTTGAAAGAAAAGGCCAAGTCATCACTAAGCAAGAGTTGCAGCGCTCAGTGCTACAGAAAGATTTGGGCCGATTTGACCGTAATCTGGACATGCACATTAGTAACACTCGCCGTAAGCTAGCCAATATCAGCTTGCCGCGTAATTTGATAAATACAGTACGAGGCCAAGGTTATAGTTTTATGGTCTAATATCTTCATTAACTTATAGTGAAAAGCTCATTTTTTGTGGATTTTAGGCGTGTTAACTGGTCAATTAAAGGCCGATTGCAAGTGTCTTGACTGAATTTAATGGCTTTCGTTTTCCCCTTGGGATGTTTTGGTTTATTCTATCGGCCATATAATAAAATGTGCCGTGTGCTATCTGTCGCACGCCATTAAATTGCCCTTAGTTTTAACAACCTATTAGGAATCATTATGCGGATCAGTGCCAACTTTGATGGCGGAAATATCCAAGTCGTCAATCTTGATAATAAAGACGATATTC
This sequence comes from Shewanella sp. NKUCC01_JLK, assembly GCF_019345615.1. Lineage (NCBI taxonomy): Bacteria > Pseudomonadati > Pseudomonadota > Gammaproteobacteria > Alteromonadales > Shewanellaceae > Shewanella > Shewanella sp. NKUCC01_JLK. The sequence goes on from NZ_JAHKRD010000005.1 coordinate 112,332, forward strand.
AACTTGCTATCCGCCCTGATGCGGGTGGTGAGTTTTATCAATGGTTCAATTTTCGATTTGAAGGTGAAGTGGGTAACCATTACACCTTGAATATCATCAATGCGGGAACCGCTTCTTATACCAAAGGATGGGAAGATTATCAGGCGGTAGCCAGTTATGATCGCCAGCATTGGTTCCGTATTCCGACTCAATATCAAGACGGTAAACTGAGCATTAGCATAGAGTTAGATTGCGATGCCATTCAAATCGCTTACTTTGCACCCTACAGCTATGAGCGTCATTTAGATTTACTCAGCGGCGCCCAGTTACACCCAGATGTCAATTTAGAGCATTTAGGCCTGACCTTAGATGGCCGCGATATTACTCTGATGAAAGTAGGGAATGGCGATCCTTCTAAACGCAATATTTGGATCACCGCCAGACAACATCCGGGTGAAACGATGGCTGAATGGTTAGTTGAAGGCCTAGTGAATCGTTTACTCGATAATGACTGTCCCACGGCAAAGGCGCTGCTTGATAAGGCTAATTTCTATATAGTCCCCAACATGAATCCCGATGGCAGTGTCAGAGGCCACCTGCGTACTAACGCGATTGGGATTAATCTTAACCGCGAGTGGCAAACACCGAGTTTAGAAAAAAGCCCTGAGGTATATCACGTCGTCAACAAGATGCAGCAAACGGGTGTTGACCTGTTTTATGATGTGCATGGTGATGAAGGCTTACCTTATGTGTTTCTAGCGGGTTGTGAAGGCGTCCCCGCTTACAATGATAAACTGGCGCAGCTGCAAGCGGACTTTAGTCAAGCATTGACCTTAGCCAGTGCCGATTTTCAAACTCAGTATGGGTATGATAAAGATGAGCCCGGCCAAGCGAATTTGACCGTAGCGTCTAATTGGGTTGCCCAGACCTTCAAGTGTTTATCAAATACCCTTGAGATGCCATTTAAAGACAATAACAATCTGGCCGATCCTTTTGTGGGTTGGTCACCAGAACGCAGTATTTATTTAGGTGAAGCATCGCTGATTGCCATGCTCGCCGTTGTTGATAAGTTACGTTAGGGCGAGGCTGATATGGCATTAATTGAATGTCCGGTGTGTCGTAAACGTATGTCGAGCAAAGCGCCTTCATGCCCCCATTGCCAAGCAAAAACCGATGGCGACAATGAGTCCTTATCGCGCATTAGCCATATTCAAAAGTCCAGCAGCTTAATGAATCAGAGTTTCGTTGCTATGACCTTGTTCATTGCTGGTGTGGTGATTTGGTTTTGGGGTGGGGAACCCGCTGAAGGTATGCGTGCGAATATCGCCGGAATATGCTTTGTGTTTGGTTTTGTAGGTTATCTCGTAACACGAGTCAGAATCGTGTTACATAAGCGGAAAAGTGTATGACGGATATCAATCAAGTGATCGACCAAATGCCCGTTGAAGTCTATGAAAGGCTTCGCAGTGCTGCAGAGCTGGGTAAGTGGGAGGATGGTACTGTGTTGAGTGAGACTCAGCGTGAATCGACTCTGCAGGTGGTGATGTTGTATCAAGCACGTAAGCTTGAGCAAACAGAGCATTTCACTATTGCATCTGACGGTAAAATTAATGAGCTGTCTAAGGCCGAGCTGAAAAAGCAATTCCGTGGTGAGCCAATTGCCGGCTTTAAAGCGCAGGATTTATAATTTCTGACTGGCCGCACTGATTGGCATGTAAGGGGTGTTTTATTATAGGTATAGGCGTAAGTCTGAGGTTGGCAAGGGGATTGGCATTTTATCTTTTGTTAGTGATATCAAGACTAACATTGATTTGATATCAAATAACTTCAATGCAAATCTTGGTCCGCAAAAGTCTTAAAATAAATATTCATTTAGTGCTGTTTAGTCTGAGCTGAAATCTAGTCTGAGTTTAAATCAAAAAAGCCCATCAAATATGGGCTTTTTTTGTTGCTAGCGTTTGAGGGCAACAAACAGATTAAAAGACACTATCTTTAATCTATGCTCAGTTCACCGACTAGATTTTGTAACATGGCCGCTTTTATCTCAGCTGGTTGCAAATTTTTAGATAGCAAATAATGCAGTTTTGCTAAGGCTGCTTCTATAGTCATATCGGCGCCACTGATCACGCCTGCTTTGGCTAATGCATTGCCTGTGGCGTAGCCGCCCATATTCACCTTACCTTGGAAACATTGGGTTAGATTCACCAGCACTATGCCACGTTCATCTGCTTGCCTTAAGGTTTTGAGTAAGGCGGCATCCTGCGGCGCGTTACCCACACCAAATGTCAGTAGTATGAGGGCTTTAACTGGCTGCTGCAGAATGTTCTCAAAAATCTGTGTTGAGATCCCTGGATACAAGGTCACCACACCCACAGGCTGCGGACTGATATGCGCCACTTCCAATGGGGTATCGTTGGCGACGGTGATCTTGCCTGCGCGCAGATTGATTTTGATCCCAGCCTCAAGCAGTAGCGGGAAGTTGGGTGAGGCGAAAGCATCGAAGCCGTCGGCGTGGGCCTTAGTCGAGCGATTACCTCTAAAGAGTTTGTTATTGAAGAATAAACACACTTCAGCGACTGGATAATTCGCCGCAATATAGAGTGAGTTCAATAAATTAGTTTGGCCGTCTGAGCGCAACTGTGCGAGGGGAATTTGCGAGCCCGTCACTATCACAGGTTTTGATAAGCCTTGCAGCATAAACGATAGTGCTGAAGCCGTGTACGCCATGGTATCTGTGCCGTGAAGGATCACAAAGCCATCGTACTTATCGTAATTAGCTTGTATATCGTCGGCGATCATCTGCCAATCGGTTGGTGCCATATTGGAAGAGTCGATAAGCGGGCAGTATTCGTGGATGACGAATGTCGGCATTTCTTCATGGTAAAACTCAGGCATAGATTGCACGCACTGAGTCAGGAATCCCGCGACGGGAACAAAGCCGTTATCGGTCTTTTGCATACCGATGGTGCCGCCAGTATAGGCAACATAAATGGAGCGTTTAGTCATTCTTGTCGTTTTCTTAGCTTCAAGTGGCCGAATTATACGATTTTACTGACACAAACCCAATAAAAAAGCCCGGAGATCCGGGCTTTGTCTTTGTGATCATCTTGAAGTTGCGAGCTGCAACCTAGACGCTGGCAGATTTAGTTCATCATATTGCAAGTATCACAGTAGATGTAGACGTTATTTGGATCATCAAAAGAGGTTAACGTTTTCAAACTGCTAGTCCACTGTTGTAGCATTTGCTCTAACATCGATGACTGACTTAGTGAGGCGGGCAGGTAGCTCGATACTGAGGCAAACATCTGCTGCATGAATTTTTGTTCGGGTGTCAGCTCTTGTTCGATGACGCGGGTGTCAAATAGCGTCATATCCGCGAGTTTAGCGGCTTTAGCTATGGCTTCATCTACATCACCCAGTTCATCGACTAAGCCAAGCTCAAGAGCCTTTTTACCGCTCCACACACGGCCCTGAGCAATCTTATCGACTTGTTCTATGGTCATCTTACGTTCTTTAGCGACCAGGGAGATAAAGTCTGAATAGCCGCGTTCAATATGACGTTGGATAATCGCTTCAATCTGGGGGGAAAGTGTGCGCGTAACAGATAATCCTGCCCATTCTGAGGTCGATACGCCATCGGTATGCACGCCTATACTGGCCAATGAATCTTCAAAGGTAGTGATCATACCAAAGATCCCAATCGAACCTGTGAGTGTTGTTGGCGTTGCGAAGATATAGTCGGCACTGGCTGAAATCCAGTAACCACCGGATGCGGCTAAACTGCCCATGCTCACAACCACGGGTTTACCTGCTGCTTTAAGTGCCAGTAATTCTTGACGAATTTGCTCAGAGGCAAAGGCGCTACCGCCAGGGCTATCAACACGTAATACTAAGGCTTTAATGTGCTTATCAAAACGTGCCTTACGTAGCAGCTCGGCGGTGCTTTCGCCGCCAATTTGGCCCGCAGGTTGAGTGCCGTTCAAAATTGTGCCACTTGCCACAATAATACCAACACTGTCTTGCTCTACAAAGCTGGGTAATGGCGTCACTAAGGCTAAGTAATCATAAAAACTGACTTGTTTGAAACTGTCACCACTGCTGGCTTTTCCTACGGTTTCTAGCATGGTTTTACGAAAATCTTCTGTGGTCGCTAGGTTATCAACCCATTTCATGTTGATTGCCATTGTGGCTGAATCGCCATTGGCTTTATCAAGCTCTGCCAAATAAGTGGTTGCGTCGGGCACCAGAGAATTCGGTTCGATATTGCGATTGCCTGCAACCGTTTGTGTGTAGCTTTGCCATACATCGGCTAACAGTGCACTACTGGCTTCCCGCGCAGCATCTGACATATTGTCACGTATGTAGGGTTCAACCGCAGATTTAAAGGTCCCCACGCGGAAAATATGCGCTTTGACTTTGAGTTTTTCTAAGGCCGATTTGAAATATTGGTTGTACATACTCAGGCCATCAAGAGAGACACCGCCTTGGGGATTGAGGTAAATGGTGTCGGCAAAACTGGCGAGGAAATATTGATTTTGCTCGTAGTAGTTGCCGATGGCGATGACTTTTTTACCGCTCTCTTTAAAGCGATTGAGTGCATTTCCGATAGATTGTAGTTTGCTGATCCCTGCACGTTTAAGATCGACTAGATCGAGCACTAGTACGCTAATACGTTGATCTTGCGCTGCATTGTCAATGACATAAAGCACATCGGCGAGTAGGATTTCACCATCGGCGTTGGCATTTTGGCCTTGTTTGAATGCGGCTTCTAAGGGATCGACTTGTTGTTTCTGATCGACAATAGAGCCGGCTAAATTAAGCACCAGTGCCGAATTATCTTCAACTTGGATATCTTCGCTACTGCCAATGGAGATAATGATCGCGGCTAAGAGTCCAAAAAAGATTAGATTGAGGATGAGTTTACGTGTCCCGTTCAGGGTGTGCCAAATAAACAAACATATTCTCTTGAAAAACGATGGGTTAGCGGACATCTGCCACTCCTTTATAAGTCCAATCTGCCAATGCTAACTGAAAATGGCGCTACAGGCTAAACACAATTGTAAAGGATTTTGACTGATGGCCTCGATCCAACGGTTGAGCTTAGATTTGACACAAGGTATGCTGATTTAAATCACTTGTTTTAAAAGGATGTTTGAATGTCGTTTCCCCATTTATTAGAACCCTTAGATCTGGGATTTACCCAGCTCAAAAACCGTGTGCTTATGGGCTCAATGCACACAGGTTTGGAAGAAGAAAAGGGCGGATTTGAGAAACTGGCAGCGTTCTACAAAGAACGCGCTCTGGGCGGTGTAGGTTTGATTGTGACAGGTGGTATTTCCCCCAATCTTCGTGGTCGCCTTACGCCCCATGCCTGTCAGCTGAGTTTTCCTTGGCAAGTGGGTAAGCATCGCGTGGTAACGCAGGCGGTGCATGAGGCTGGCGGTAAGATCTGTATGCAAATTTTGCATGCGGGACGTTATGGCTATCATCCTTTTTCCCAAGCACCGAGCAAGATTAAATCACCCATTACACCTTTTACGCCGTCTGCTATGTCTAGTCGCCAAGTGCGCTCGACCATTAAGGATTACGCCAGCTCCGCCGCCCTTGCCAAGAAAGCGGGTTACGATGGTGTTGAGGTGATGGGCTCTGAAGGATATTTGATCAATCAGTTTGTCAGTGCGCGCACCAACACTCGCACCGATGAATGGGGTGGTGCGTTTGAAAAACGGGCGCAATTCCCGATTGAGATTGTTAACGCGATACGGGCAAAAGTTGGTAAAGATTTCATCATTATCTTCCGTTTATCCATGCTCGATCTGGTGGATAACGGTTCGACTTGGGATGAAGTAGTGCAACTGGCCCAGTGGTTAGAGCAAGCTGGTGTGTCCATTCTAAATACGGGCATTGGCTGGCATGAAGCGCGAGTACCGACCATTGCGACAAGCGTGCCCCGTGGCGCCTTTGCGTGGGTGACAGAAAAGCTCAAACAATCTGTTTCCGTTCCCTTAATTGCGACTAACCGCATTAATACCCCTGAGATTGGTGAGCAGATTATCGCCTCTGGTCAAGCTGACATGGTGTCGATGGCGCGGCCTTTCCTTGCTGATCCTGAGTTTGTGAATAAGACTGCGGCGAACACGCCGGAGCTTATCAACACCTGCATTGGCTGTAACCAAGCTTGTCTTGATCATACTTTTTCCCTCAAGCGCGCAACTTGCTTAGTGAATCCTCGCGCCTGTTATGAGACTGAAATCAACTTCTTACCCACAGCCAATAAAAAGCGTATTGCGGTGATGGGGGCAGGCCCTGCGGGCATGGCGTTTTCTGTTTATGCCGCTATGCGAGGCCATCACGTTGTCTTGTTTGAAGCGAAATCTGAGGTGGGTGGTCAGTTTAATCTCGCCCGTAAAATCCCTGGGAAAGAAGAGTTTAACGAGACTATTCGTTACTTCATAAACCAAATTAAGTTGCATAAGGTGGAGCTGAGATTAAACACTCGTCTCGATGCCAGTGTGCTGGCGACGGAAACGTTTGATGAAGTGGTAATCGCCTCAGGCGTTGTGCCGCGTGATTTAGTCTTACCCGGCTTTGATGACCCACGGGTGGTCGATTATCAAAAAGTGCTTTCGGGTGAAGTGACTGTCGGTAATACGGTGGCCTTGATTGGCGCCGGCGGTATAGGATTCGATATGGCGCACTTTTTGTGTGAGCGCCAGTCGAGCACCTTGAACCCCGATAAATGGCTGCAACAGTGGGGCATAGATAAAACTTACCAGCATGCGGGCGGCCTAACTGAACCTCATTCCGACAATACTGATCATCGTAAGGTGTTTTTACTGCAACGTAAAACGTCGAAGATGGGCAAAGGCTTAGGCAAAACAACAGGCTGGATCCACCGTCTTGTGCTTAAGCAACATGATGTGAAGATGAAAACGGGCGTGAGTTACGACAAGTTTGATGATGCAGGACTGCATATTCGCGTGGGTGAAACCGCTGAAGTGCTGGCCGTTGATAATGTCGTTTTGTGTGCTGGGCAAGAATCGAATCGCACGTTAGTGGATGAGATGAAAGCGACGGGCCTGCCTGTGCATCTGATTGGTGGCGTAGATGTCGCGGCAGAGCTTGATGCTAAGCGTGCAATCCGCCAAGGCGCTGAACTGGCAATGCGTTTATAGAAAGTCGATAAGCCTTACGTTTTAAACCTTAAGTATTCAATTTTAGATCCTGAAAGCCTGAACCTGTGTTCAGGCTTTTTTGTTTTAGTTTGTTTTAGTTTGTTTTAGGTTTTTTAGTGTGAATGCATTGAAAATAGAGAGAAGGGAAAATAGTGGGGTTTAAAACGTTTGGTATCTAATGGCACGGATTGATTTAGGCTGTATTGAAAGGGGCTGTTTGTCTTAAAGCGATTTTGGGTTTTAACGACACATCTTGTTTAAAGCAGCTTATTGAACAATCGAGTCTTGCCACTATGAGTCTTCAAGCACTGCCTGTTTCTGCGTGCGTGTGTCACTTGCTACATTTTGTGTTTGCTTTGACTTAGCCAAACTGGCTTTATTCTGATGAGATTGACACGTATAGGTGACCACAGTTGCACCTTCAGGTGATAGATCCAGCTCTAAATCTTCGGTTGGTACACAGCAACAGGGCAAACATTCATCATGTTTGAGTTCGGCTAAGGGTTCGTTTAAGTAGCTGACTTTTCCGCTGATGACGCGTGTTTTGCAGGCGCCGCAGAAACCGTTGCGACATTCTGAGAAGATTTTAACTTTTTTAGCTTCGAGCGCTTGCAGCAAAGTGCCTTGTTGCTCGGTAAAGAGCAACACAGGTTGACCTTGAAGGCGCACGATCGGCGCCTTCGCAAACAGGTTTTGTGGCCGTTTTTTTGATGTCACTGTTTTAATGCCATTTTGTAACGTCACTTTTAAGTGTCTTATAGATCGAAGTCGAGGAACTCATCACCATCAACCGCGGAGTCAATTTGGCCAACAAGGTATGAAGAGACTTCAACTTCCTGTGGTGCAACTTGCACTGCATCGCTTTCTAACCAGTTTTTCATCCAAGGTAATGGATTGGTTATTTCTGGGTATGGTTGCGGTAGATTCACCGACTTCATGCGTTGATTAGTAATAAACTCAACGTATTGGCACAGGATCTGTTCATTCAAACCTATCATAGAGCCGTCTTTGAACAGGTATTTGGCCCATTCTTTTTCTTGCTCTGCGGCTTTGAAGAATAAATCGAAAGCTTCCTGTTGGCATTCTGCAGCAATTTCACCCATTTCTGGATCGTCTTTACCGCCTTGCATGATGCTTAAAATATGCTGAGTGCTGTTTAAGTGTAAGGCTTCATCACGGGCGATTAAGCGAATAATTTTCGCGTTACCTTCCATGAGCTTACGTTCAGCAAAGGCAAATGAGCAGGCAAAGCTAACATAGAAACGAATGGCTTCTAGGGCGTTGACTGACATCATGCACAGGTACAAGGCTTTTTTCAGGGTGCGGGTGTTGACTATGACTTCTTTGCCATCGATGACATGGGTTCCTGCACCGAGTAAATGGAATATCTGAGTCAGTTGGATCAAATGATCGTAATAAGCGGCGATATCGGTCGCACGGCTTAAGATTTCTTTGTTCACGACGATATCGTCGAAGATCACTGAAGGATCGTTAACGATATTGCGAATGATGTGGGTGTATGAGCGCGAGTGAATCGTCTCAGAGAAAGACCAAGTCTCAATCCAGGTTTCTAATTCAGGCAGTGACACCAGCGGCAAAAAGGCCACATTGGGCGAGCGGCCTTGAATCGAGTCGAGTAGGGTTTGGTATTTCAGATTCGAAATAAAGATGTGTTTTTCATGATCAGGCAATGCACCGTAGTCAATCTTATCGCGACTGACGTCTACTTCTTCCGGGCGCCAAAAGAAAGATAACTGCTTTTCTATCAGTTTTTCGAACACTTCATATTTTTGTTGATCGTAACGAGCCACGTTGACCGATTGACCTAAAAACATAGGTTCACGGGTGGCATCGTTAGGTGTTTGACAGAAGGTAGAGTAGGCCATGGTGCTATTTTTCCAATGGATAGGGATCCACTAAATAGGGATCCCTATAAAACCGTTAACGTTAAAGTTAAAGACTAGATTTTACATGCGCCGCCGGCGCAACCGTCATCTTCTTTCTCTAAATTGGTGATGTCATCGTGTGAATCCGACGCACCATCGCGAGTGTTATGGTAGTAAAGCGTTTTAACACCTAACTTGTAAGCATTGAGCAAATCTTTCAGCAGGGTTTGCATGGGTACTTTACGGCCTTCAAAACGTGAAGGATCGTAGTTAGTGTTAGCCGAAATCGCTTGGTCAACGAATTTCTGCATAATACCCACTAGCTGTAAGTAACCGTCGTTGCTTGGCATTTTCCACAGCAATTCATAGCTATCTTTCAGTGTATCGAAATCAGGTACCACTTGTTTTAGCTGACCGTCTTTGCTCGATTTCACGCTGATAAGACCACGTGGTGGCTCGATACCATTGGTCGCATTGGAAATTTGCGACGAGGTTTCTGATGGCATTAATGCCGACAGCGTTGAGTTACGCAGGCCATATTGCTTGATATCGCTACGCAGTGATTCCCAGTCTAAGTGCAATGGTTCAGCACAAATTTTATCTAGGTCACGTTTGTAGGTATCGATTGGCAAAATACCTTGAGAGTAAGTGGTCTCGTGGAATAACGGACACGCACCTTGCTCTTTGGCTAAGTTCATTGAGGCTTTCAGTAAATAGTACTGAATCGCTTCGAAGGTTCTGTGGGTTAAAGCGTTCGCGCTACCATCAGAATACTTCATGCCATTTTTCGCTAAATAGTTAGCGAAGTTGATCACGCCTATACCTAAAGTACGGCGATTCATCGAGGCGATTTGCGCGGCCTTGATAGGGTAATCTTGATAATCCAATAGATTATCCAGTGCGCGTACGGCGAGGTCGGCTAATGGCTCAATATCAGATAACTCTTTGATAGAACCTAAGTTAAGTGCTGACAGCGTACAAAGCGCGATTTCACCTTCAGGATCATCGATGTTGTTCAATGGTTTAGTCGGCAGGGCGATTTCAAGACACAGGTTAGACTGTCTGATCGGCGCGACTTTTGAATCGAACGGGCTGTGAGTGTTGCAGTGATCCACGTTCTGAATGTAGATACGGCCTGTTGAAGCACGCTCTTGCATCATCAGTGAAAACAGCTCAACGGCTTTTATCGTTTTCTTACGAATGCTGCTGTCTTGCTCATATTGCAGATATAAACGCTCAAACTCGTTTTGATCTTCAAAGAAAGCATCGTACAAGCCAGGTACGTCAGATGGGCTAAATAAACTGATGTTCTCGCCTTTGATCAGACGTTGATACATCACTTTGTTCAACTGCACACCGTAGTCTAGATGACGGATACGGTTGTCTTCGACGCCGCGGTTATTTTTCAATACCAGCAGAGATTCGACTTCTAAGTGCCAAATAGGGTAGAACAGGGTCGCAGCACCGCCACGCACGCCGCCTTGAGAGCACGACTTCACTGCGGTTTGGAAATACTTATAGAAAGGTAAACAACCTGTGTGGAAGGCTTCACCACCACGGATTGGGCTACCTAAGGCGCGAATACGACCGGCGTTAATACCGATACCCGCACGTTGGCTGACGTATTTCACGATAGACGAAGCGGTCGCGTTGATAGAATCTAAGCTGTCACCACATTCGATCAGTACGCAAGAGCTAAACTGACGCGTTGGGGTGCGCACACCGGCCATAATTGGCGTTGGCAGCGACAGTTTAAAAGTTGATACCGCGTCATAGAAATCTTTAACGTATTTCAGGCGCGTCTCTTTTGGATAACGGGCAAACAAGCAAGCCGCAACCAAAATGTAAAGGAACTGCGCGCTCTCATAGATTTCGTGGGTCACACGGTTTTGAACTAAATATTTGCCTTCAAGCTGTTTTACCGCAGCGTAGGAAAAATCCATATCGCGCCAATGGTCGATATAGGTATCCATCACATCCAGCTCTTCGCGGGTGTAATCTCTTAAAATGTGTTGGTCGTATTTACCCAGCTCAACCAATTTAGTCACGTGAGCATACAATGCGGGCGGCTCAAACTGACCGAAGGCCTTCTTACGCAAATGAAACACCGCTAAACGGGCAGCGAGGAACTGATAGTCCGGTGATTCTGGAGAAATTAAATCCGCCGCAGCCTTGATAATGGTTTCATGGATAGCTTCGGTTGGGATGCCATCGAAAAACTGTAGGTGCGAGCGAAGTTCAACTTCAGAAACAGAAACGTTTTTTAATCCCTTGGCTGCCCAAGTAATTACGCGGTGTATTTTTTCGAGATCGATATTCTCACGATCGCCACAGCGTTTTGTGACTGTCATAGTGCTATTCATTTGGAGATAGGCCTTGGTTCTTATATGTATTTAGGTGAGCAAAATCACCGTACGTATCCTTGTAAAACAATCAATAATCGTCCCTTAAATACAGCTGACTGGTTAAAAACGAGTCAATTAAGCGGCGAGCTTCTAGTGTGTCTGATTGTTACCTATACACAAGATATGGTGTTTTAAATTATATGGGATACAAGATAGTGAGGTTTGCCCCTATTTGCAAGTCTGAATTCAGGGGACATCTTGTGGATAACGTGAGGATAAAATTTTGCGTTAGTAACGACTAACCTTGAAGCTCAATTTCAGGTTAGCGTGTCACACTCATGGGGGATTTTTAGGCGATCTTTTCTTTAGATCGCGATCGCTCACGAGTGCCGATCTTTTATCCGCCTGACTTTTTCCGTGGGTCATAAATAGTATGCTGACACACTGATGTCCGTCAGTGAAGTTACGTATTGGATGCCTTAGTCTTGAGCATTGTAGGCGCTGTTTTTGGTTGATGTTGTTAAGCCAATGCTTCGATTAGTGCTTGATGTAGCTCAGTTGGGCTCGCAAAATGCGCGTGCGCTGGCCATTGCAACGGCTTGTCGTTCACGCCCAGATAACCCCATAGGGCCACGCCGCCTAACATGCCAGCAGCCTTGGCCGCGAGCAAATCTCGCTCGGCATCCCCAAGATACAAAATGTGTTCTGGAGCACAGTTCAGCTGTTGTGCGCCTAACAGCATAGGTGCAGTGTGGGGTTTTGGGTGTTTTGTAGAATCGCCACTAATGATAACGGGCATACGCAAGTGTAAATTCAGTTTTCGCAATAAGGGACGGGTAAAGCGCGCAGGCTTGTTGGTGATTACCCCAAACGGCAGCTGAGTTAACTCGAGCCAGTCGAGTAATGCCGCTATGCCTGTGAATAGCGCACAGTGATCGCCATTTATACGCTGATAGTGGGCGAGTAGCCCTTGCTGAACTTGAGACCGAAGATCTTCTGCCGCATCAGGGATCGCGGCATCGACTAAGGCAAAACTGCCGTGGGATGCGGCGTAGCGCATGGCCGCTAACGGCTGCGCGGCGATGCCGACGTCTTGAAGACTTAAATTGAGGGCTTGCACCAGATCCGGCGCGGTATCGGCTAAGGTGCCATCGAGATCGAACAGTACGCCTTTGATCTGTGCCAGACTCATATTAATCAACCTTACGCGTCGCTATCATGTAATTCACATCAACCTTAGGCGTGTACTTAAAAATGCCCGTCAATGGGTTGTAGCTTACCCCTAAGGCATCGGTACAGATAAGATCGGTATTATCTACTAGCTCAATCAGCTCCGAAGGCTTAATGAATTTTTTATGCTCGTGGGTGCCAACTGGCAGCATTTTTAGCAAATATTCCGCACCTAAAATGGTGTGCACGTAGGATTTAATGTTGCGGTTGATGGTGGAGAAAAACACATGACCACCGGGTTTGACCATGTCACAGCATGCTTTAATCACAGATTGTGGATCGGGTACATGTTCGAGCATTTCCATGCAGGTCACCACATCGTAATAGGCTTGATGATCTTGGCTGTGGGCCTCGGCAGTATTTTTTACATAATTAATGCTCACGCCCGTTTCGAGGGCATGTAGGCGGGCGACTTCTAAGGGCTCATCACCCATATCTAAGCCATCAACCTCGGCGCCGATGCGGGCCATGCTTTCAGACAAAATGCCGCCACCACAGCCGACATCGAGCACTTTCTTGCCGAAAATACCGCCAGCGGTTTGATCGATATAGTTTAAGCGCAGCGGGTTTAATAGATGCAGCGGCTTAAATTCGCCGTTGAGATCCCACCAAGTTTCGGCCATACGTTCAAACTTTGCGATTTCCTGTGGGTCTACATTGGTATTCTGATGCATGCTATTACCTGAAGAAGCTGTATTGTGCGGCTATTATAACGACTATGTTTGATAAACAAAGTGCTCGACTGAGCTAAGCCCTTGTGGTTGAGTGAATTTTCAGCAGTTATCTGCTTTTATGTTAATTGTTGTGCTCCGTATCGACCTTTTACTTTATCCCTTTGACGATTTTTCCTCATCGTAAGCCGTGAATTTCAACGCTTGTTTATCGCACAAACGACCAAATTGACAGTGTTTTCATCTATTAAGCCACCAGACTCTCAATTCGATAATGATAGGTCTGGCGACATTAAATAACTGTGTTAGAATGCCAAATCACGTTTTTGGGCTAGGCAATGATACGGATTATACGTTGTCAGCTATTTTTCAGGGGAACGAGCAGTTTATGACTGATCTGGCATCATCTATTTCGCCAATTAATATCGAAGACGAACTAAAGAATTCGTACCTTGATTACGCCATGAGCGTTATCGTGGGACGTGCATTACCAGACGTGCGCGACGGCTTAAAGCCGGTTCATCGCCGCGTTCTGTTTGCCATGAGTGAATTGAAGAACGATTGGAACAAGCCTTACAAAAAATCTGCCCGTGTGGTTGGTGACGTCATCGGTAAATATCACCCTCATGGTGACTCTGCTGTTTATGACACTATCGTCCGTATGGCCCAGCCATTCTCACTGCGTTACACCTTAGTAGACGGCCAAGGTAACTTCGGTTCGGTCGACGGTGACTCAGCGGCGGCAATGCGTTATACCGAAATCCGTATGGATAAGTTAGCGCACCAATTACTGGCTGATCTTGAAAAAGAGACAGTGGATTTCGTCCCTAACTACGACGGCACAGAACAGATCCCAGCTGTATTACCTACACGCGTACCTAACCTGTTAATTAACGGTTCATCGGGTATTGCCGTGGGTATGGCAACCAACATTCCACCACACAACCTAACGGAAGTCGTGAAAGGCTGTTTGGCATTGATTGAAGAACCTTCACTGTCGATTGAACAGTTGATGGAATACATTCCAGGTCCGGATTTCCCCACTGCAGCGATTATCAATGGCCGTAAAGGCATTATCGATGCCTATAAAACTGGCCGTGGTCGCGCGATCATGCGTGCTCTGGCAGATGTGGAAACCGAAGATAATGGCCGTGAGCGCATTATCGTCACTGAAATCCCGTATCAAGTGAACAAAGCCCGTTTAATCGAGAAGATTGCCGAGCTGGTTAAAGATAAAAAGCTTGAAGGGATTAGCGGTCTACGCGACGAGTCTGATAAAGACGGTATGCGTATTGTTATCGAAATTAAGCGCGGTGAAGTGGGCGAGGTTGTACTCAATAACCTTTATGCTCAAACGCAAATGCAGTGCTCTTTCGGGATTAACATGGTGGCCCTGACCAATGGTCAACCTAAACTGTTTAACCTTAAAGAAATGCTCGAATGTTTTATTCTGCATCGCCGTGAAGTGGTGACGCGTCGTACCGTATTCGAACTGCGTAAAGCCCGTGAGCGTGCCCATATTTTGGAAGCGCTGGCGGTTGCACTGGCTAACATTGACCCGATTATTGCACTGATCAAAGCCTCACCAACGCCTGCGGATGCCAAAGTGAAATTGGTTGAGCAAGGTTGGGAATTAGGCCACGTTCAAGGCATGCTGGAAAAAGCGGGCGATGACGCCGCGCGTCCAGAGTGGTTAGAGCCACAATACGGTATTCGTGACGGTCAATACTTCCTGACTGAGCAACAAGCTCAGGCCATTCTGGAACTGCGTTTACACCGTTTGACCGGTCTTGAGCACGATAAGATCATCGCCGAATACGAAGAACTGCTCGAATTTATCGCGGGTCTGCTGTTTATTTTGCGCAGTCCTGAGCGTTTGATGGAAGTGATCAAGGAAGAATTAGTTCAAATCCTTGAAGAATATGGTGATGCGCGCCGTACAGTGATCAATGCCAACGAAGTCGATATGAGTCTTGAAGACTTGATCAACGAAGAAGACGTTGTGGTAACACTGTCGCACTTAGGTTATGCCAAGTATCAACCATTGACCGATTACCAAGCCCAGCGCCGTGGCGGTAAAGGTAAAGCCGCGACGAAAGTGAAAGACGAAGATTTCGTCGAGAAGCTGTTAGTTGCCAATACCCATGATACCATTTTGTGCTTCTCTGATTTTGGTAAGATGTACTGGCTCAAAGTGTATCAACTGCCATTAGCGAGCCGTACGGCCCGTGGTCGTCCAATTGTTAACTTGTTGCCGTTATCCGATGGCGAGCGCATTACTGCGATTCTGCCAGTACGTGAATACGCTGCTGACAAGTACATCATCATGGCCACCTCACACGGTACTGTGAAGAAAACCGCACTAACTGCTTATAGCAACCCACGTGCAAACGGCATTATCGCCGTTAACCTCAAAGACGGTGACCAACTGATCGGTGTCGATATCACTAACGGTGATGACGAAATCATGCTGTTCTCGAACGAAGGTAAAGTGGTTCGCTTTGGTGAGAAAGTACGTGATTCTG
Source organism: Shewanella sp. NKUCC01_JLK (assembly GCF_019345615.1). Taxonomy (NCBI): domain Bacteria; kingdom Pseudomonadati; phylum Pseudomonadota; class Gammaproteobacteria; order Alteromonadales; family Shewanellaceae; genus Shewanella; species Shewanella sp. NKUCC01_JLK. The sequence goes on from NZ_JAHKRD010000005.1 coordinate 128,143, forward strand.
AAACAGGCGAAGTGAAAACCGATCCTGAAACCGGCGAAGAAGTCTTGTCCTTACGTCCTATGGGCCGTACTGCAACAGGCGTTCGTGGTATTCGTTTAGAAGAAGGTCAGAAAGTCGTGTCGCTTATCGTACCCAAAGGCGATGGCGCGATTCTGACTGTGACTGAAAACGGTTACGGTAAACGGACGCAACTGTCTGAATATCCTGCGAAGAGCCGTGCGACTAAAGGTGTAGTTTCAATCAAGGTGAGCGAACGTAACGGCGCTGTTGTTGGGGCTGTTCAAGTCGGTCTTAACGACGAACTGATGCTCATCAGTGATAAAGGTACCTTAGTGCGTACACCTGCGAGCGGCGTGTCTATCATTGGCCGTAACACTCAAGGTGTAACGATTATCCGTACTGCGGGCGACGAGAAAGTGGTCGGCCTACAACGTATCGACGAAATCCAAACTGAAGAAGATGAAGTCGAGCTGGATGAAAACGGTTTACCGATTGTTCCTGTCATTGTCGAAGGCGAATTAGCCGACGAGGCGCTTGAAGAAGCGCTGGATGACGAAGAAGAGTTGGACGAAGATGAAGACGAGCTTGCTGATGATGAGCAAGACGAAGAGTAATTAAGTGTCATATTAACGAGCGTCCAATTGGACGCTCGTTTTTTTAATGGCATTGATGTTGATAGCATTGTTCGTTATAGAATGGTTTCGTATTTATCAATACCTACATCATGGTTGGGATTAAGGAGAGTGTCAGTGAGCGCGATTTATAATTTCTGTGCTGGACCTGCAATGTTACCCGCAGCGGTAATGAAAAAAGCACAACAGGAATTACTTGATTGGAATGGCCAAGGCGTTTCCGTGATGGAAATCAGCCACCGAAGTAAAGAGTTCATCGCGCTTACACAACAAGCCGAGTCCGATTTACGTGAACTGATGCAGATCCCCACAAATTACCATGTGCTATTTATGCACGGCGGTGGTCGTGGACAGTTCTCCGCTGTTGTGAATAATTTTTTAGGTAATCATGGCCGAGCCCTGTATTTAGTCAGTGGTCAATGGTCATCTGCCGCATTAGCCGAAGCACAAAAGCTCGTGGGTGAAGCGCAGATTGATAGCTTGAATATTGTTGAAAAACACAATGGACTCAATGCGGTTGTCTTGCCTGATTTACATAAAATCGATGCCGATTATCGCTATGTTCACTACAGCCCTAATGAGACAGTAGATGGTATCGAAATTTTTGATGAATTAGACTCACCTTGGCCAATTGTTGCCGATTTATCGTCAACCATTATGTCACGTGAAATCGACGTCAGCCGCTACGGTTTGATTTACGCTGGCGCACAAAAGAACATAGGTCCATCGGGTCTGTCGATAGTGATAGTGCGCGATGACATGTTAAAACTGCCGAGTTTACCGCAGTCGTCCATCATGGACTATCGTTTAGCCGTTGAGCATGACTCTATGTTCAACACACCGCCAACCTTTGCTTGGTATCTCGCCGCTGAAGTCTTTGCTTGGCTTAAGTCCATTGGCGGCATTGCGAGTATTGCAAAAATTAATCAACAAAAAGCGCAGATGTTATATCAATGCATTGATGGTAATGCTTTCTACCGTAATGGGGTTGTTGCAGCGAACCGCTCACAAATGAACGTGACTTTCCAATTAGTCAACGAAGCGCTCGATAGTGAGTTCCTAAAGCAAGCCCAAATAGCTGGACTCGTTGCCTTAAAGGGCCATCGTATCGTAGGTGGTATGCGTGCTAGCCTCTATAATGCAATGCCACTCGATGGCGTAGTTGCCTTGGTCAAGTTTATGAATGAGTTTGCAAACAAACATAGCTAGGCTTAGCTGTATTGAGTTACTCATTAGCTTGCGACGCTTAGCGTCTAGAGTTTGCTGCTTGAATATCAACGTTATGCTTATTGAATGTTGATCATCAGTTAGCCATCTCAAGTGAGACATCCCAAAAGCGAATGCTCAAATGCATTCGCTTTTTTGTTAACTTTAATTTATCGACAATGGCGTTAAGCAAGATGACGTTGAGACCAGATGCCTTCAAGAACACTCGTTTTGAGAAAGCCTGTGAGCTGACGCGCATTACTGAGTAAGATGCTGGGTTAGTTGTATGTTATTGTTTATCATAATTAAAAGAACGTATCTTTAGATGTGTATACACGATAAATCAATAGGATGTCACCGATGGATTTGGCCAAACTTTCGCGGATTAGTATGAAGCATTTGATCACTTTGCATGTGATGCTCGATACCCTGAGTGTAACCGCCAGCGCCGAACGTTTATGTTTAAGCCCCTCATCCGTCAGTAAAACCTTAAGCCAGCTCAGGGACAGTTTAAACGATGAACTGTTCTATCGTAACGGCAACTCACTTGTAGCAACCCCATTGGCAAGACGATTAGGGCCAAGTGTGCAGCAGATGATCAATGATATGAATCAGATCATGAGTCAGGATGCGTTTAACCCTGCACATTTTGAGGGGCGTTTCTCGCTTGCGATGCGGGAAAGTACCTTTGAGCTGCTGGCCGCCAAGCTCAGCGCCCATATTCTGAATTTGGCTCCTAATATTCGCCTCGATATTTACAGCAAAGACAATATTGGTTTTGATGGATTGCTTAAAGGTACATTAGACTTTGTGCTGTTACCCCATGATCTGAGTCAACCTAATCCTCTTCAAGACGATCTGGTATGGGAAACCTTGTTTAGCGATGAAATGATCTGCCTGATGAATTCATCCCATCCCTTGGCTAAACAGCCGCATATCAGCTTTGATGATTACCTGAGTTTTAGCCATATTGGCATTACAGACACAGATCTGAGTACGCCTTTTTTTGATATTTTGCTCGCCCAGCAATCTAAAAAACGTGCCGTTCCCATTTCGGTCCCAGACTTTGGCAGTGCGGCGTTAATGTGCCATCACAGTGAGTTGCTCTTTACCTGCTCGCGCCGCTGGGCATCCATCGCTAGCCAAGCTCAAGGCTTAACGATTAAATCTTTGCCTATAGAATATGGCAAAGTGGCTTACAGCTTAGTTTGGCATAGTCAAAGCATGAAAGATCCCGCACTGCGCTGGCTTTATGAGCAAATTTTGCTTTGCAGTCGTTAAAGGTATATAGAAGGCAACACGAGATTGGTTACGCCTCGCTTTGCAAGCGTTGCGGCTAAGCGTTCAATATCGGCTTGTTTACAGCTTGGCCAATTGAGAGCTTCATCGACAACACCATGATGGTGAAAGGCATTTAACTTAACTCGCGTATCTGGGCCTAGCAGAAGTAAATAGGTCGCTAGTGCGTCTATTTCTTCCTCATAATCCGTGATGCTCGGAATGTGCAGCAATCTCACCTCATACAGTTTTTGCTGTTTAGCCAATAACTGGATTGATTTGAACACGGCATGGTTATCACGACCGGTAATATACCTATGGGTATCTTGCTGCCACGCTTTAAGATCCACCATAGCGCCATCTAAAAACGGCAGCAGTTTATGCCATCCCGTTAGACTTAAACTGCCATTGGTGTCGAGCATGCAAGTTAAGTGTGATAACGACTCTGTCGCCTTAATTCCTTTAAACAACGCAAGAATAAATGGCAGTTGCAGACTCGCTTCGCCGCCGCTAACCGTAATACCATTAATAAAGTGACGCTGACTATGGAGAATCGTCAGTATCTCCTCAACGGTGTAACGACTGACCTTAGGGCTCGCTTGTTTCGGGCATACGGCAAGACAAGTATCGCATTGGCTACAACGCTCATTATCCCAGTGAATGCGAGGCTTATCATTGAGGTTTATTAATGTCAGCGCATTGTCAGGGCAGGTGGCGACACAATCGCCACAGGCATCGCATAAACCTATGGTATGTGGGTTATGGCAGTTTTTGCATTGATAGTTGCAGCCCTGCAAGAATAACACGAGCCTGCTGCCAGGCCCGTCGACGCATGAAAAGGGCAATAGCTGACTGACAATAGCGTGTCTATTTAAAGACACAAGGGGAGTGTTCATGGGCGATAACTCGTGCTTGTCGTTGCAATATTCCCGTATTAACCGTAGCTTCTGCGGCTAAGCCTGTGGTATTGAGACGCGAGCCGCACTGTTTAAACGCTTCAATATCTGAGCGTTTTACCATATAGCCAGTCACGCGCATTAAATCGTTAGAGGCGACATTGGCGGTAAACTCCCTAAAACCTAACTCAAGCGCGGCTTTACACAGTTGGAACATGGCTTGAGGATTGGATTTCACGGTTTCATCGATAGTCAAAATATCGCTAATCCCCGCCGTATAATACTGATGATGCTGCGCTAAGGCTTGAATATGGGCGATGGGATTCGGTTCAGTGCCATAGGGGATGCGGACACCGGGAGTCACATCGTTGTCGATACTGATACCGCCCTGTGAATGCAGTAGTGCCCGCTCATGGTAACCATGGGCGACGGGTGTGGATTTCACTATGGCATCGAGCGTGGCAGAAATACGGTAGCCAAGTTGATTTGCGTCTGTCTGATGACCATAGCCAGTGTGTTGATCTCGTTGAGATAACTTCGTTACATCAGTAGCCGTGAATGTCCGCAGAATATTCACGGCTTCTGCCATGCCGTAAATACCAAACATGGGTGCAAAGCGCGATTCATCAATCAATTGTTCTTTAACTAAAAAGCTGTCAAAGAAGTGTGATTCTTGATGCAAAAATGCCGAGCGCGCGTCAATGAGCTCGAAGGTGAGTGAGCAGTAATTTGGCAATACAGTATCAAAAAAATCGTTTATAGAATTGGCCTTTAACGCCACTTCTTTAAGATTAAGTCGAACTAAAGTATTGGCGCCGCCCGCTAACGGCAACGCGTTGTAGCAACTGACAATACCAAAACCGCGCTCATCAAACGCACTGGCATGCAGAGGGTAATTCGCGATATGTGGCTTACTGCACTGACAAATGTTGGTGGTCGCAAGTAACAACAATTCATCTGGCGTGACGGCGGGGTCGTACATAAAGGTCAAATTGGGGGCAACTTGTTTTAACTCGGCATCAATGCGCAGTAGGGTGCGGCAAACGATGTTATCTGTAGGGCCAATATTCACATGCATAAAGGCATCGGGCAGGGTTCGGTCGAGCATGATCCAGAATAGTTTTAATTTACGATAAAGGACTTCCGCATCCATTCCTTCAACGAAAGGCATCAAAATGTCATCCAGCTGACCTAAATACACGGGGATATTGGTCACCGATGGCACGTGATGATACAGAATCGTTAAGGCATTGATGGCTTCGTCCAAGTTTTTTGCCGCAGATAACTCTAAGTATTCAGAGCCTTGTTGAAGGTAGCGGGCATAATCTGGCAACACATAGCGTGGTTTAAACGGCGCATGGCCTTCAAACATGTCGCAAATAATACCGTCATTCATCGCCGCTTTTACCTCGGGCGATATCGACATATAGGGCAAACTGGCTTCCGCTTCTAATGCTAAATAGTTGGATTTTTGCTTGGGTGAAAGCAGCGGGTTGGTGACGATTTGCATTAATTTATCTTGTAATAACATGGCTGAACATCCACAAGTTCTATGATGACCACTAATCTACTCAGTGGCGTTGGCTTTAAAAAGTGAAAATAGCCGCAGTCCTGATTAATGAAATGGAAATCCGCCGACCGAGGTCACAATTTGTGGCTTATTGCGATAAAGCCGCGATGTCAAAATCACTAGAATGTGGTTTTACGATTAAAAATAAATGCTTGAACAGTGAGACGTGGCCTTGCTTGTCATATTGTGGATATGAAACTGAGGTTAATGAACTGCCAAAACTGATCGGGTGGGATGATTGAAAAATTTAACACTTGAGGCGGTAAATGAACTCTGCTGTATTCCTTTATTGCGGGAATACAGCAGAGTGAGCGGTGCAGATAAACTCAGCGGCGCTTAGAGCACTTTAGCAATTGATTGGGCTAAGTAATCGACGTTATCTTCACTGATCCCAGCAATACTGATGCGGCTTGAACCTACCATATAGATGCTGAATTCTTTTTGTAGGCGCGCCACTTGCTCTGGAGCCACCCCAAGGAAAGAGAACATACCTTTTTGGCGGGCGATAAAGCTAAAGTCACGGTTTACGCCGTTGGCTTTAAGTTTATCCACTAAAATGGCGCGGTTGCCGTTGATGCGATCGCGCATCACTTTCAGCTCATCAAGCCATTCTTGGGTTAATTCTTTTGATCCTAAAATCGTCTCAACAATCGCCGCGCCATGGGCAGGTGGCATAGAGTAAAGGCAGCGAACCACATAAAGCAGTACCGATTGCGCGATATTGGCGGTATTGGCATCTTTGGCAATCACAGAGCAGGAACCAATACGCTCACGGTACAAACCGAAGTTTTTCGAGCATGAGCTGCACAGGATCATATTATCGACCGCTGCCGCCATATGACGCACGCCGTAGGCATCAATATCAACGCCATCACCAAAGCCTTGGTAGGCCATGTCAATCAGTGGCGTAAAGCCTTGCTCTTTTGTAAGGGCAACCACTTTATCCCATTGCTCTGTGGTTAAATCCATTCCGCTTGGGTTATGGCAACAGGCGTGGAATAACACCACATCATCAGTACTTACTTGCGATAATGCAGCAAGCATCTCATCAAATTTCAATGATTTTCTATCGTAGTCATAGTAAGGATAGGTTTTAACAGTAATGCCAGCCGCTTCGAATAAACCGATATGGTTTGCCCAAGTTGGATCGCTTACCCATAACACGGCATTCGGGTTGCAGCGTTTGATAAAGTCACCCGCCACGCGCAGCGCGCCTGTACCACCGGGTGTTGAAACTGTGCGGATACGGTTAGCGATAATGGCACTGTGGCCAACACCAAAGGCTAATTCCGTCATCAAGGTGTTGAATTGTGGTGAGCCTGTTGGGCCGATATACACTTTGGTGGTTTCGGTATCGAGACGGAATTTTTCCGCTTTTTTCACGCAGCTTAGAATAGGGGTAACGCCGGTAGGATCTTTATAAACGCCCACACCTAAATCCACTTTTTGTGGGTGAGAGTCTTCGCGGTACTGAGTTAACAAGCCAAGGATGGGGTCCGCTGGCATTGCGATGAGTGAGTTAAACATAGCTCCATCTACCTTTCTGGTTATAGTGCAAACGTGATTGTTCGTATCAGATATGCGTTATTTATCGTTTAAAGGGTAGAATAGCGCGGAAAGGTAAAGTAATTAAAGTGAAAACTGTGATTACACGCCAGTTATCTTGGCAAAAAAGCCTGCCAAAAATACGGTTAAATCATAAATTAACCGCTTAAATTTTGCGTTTTTGTTATTTTTACACTGATCTCAGCAAATAATCTGACCAAAATGCCATTTTTCTCGAAAAAACGGTTGAATCCTTAGCGACAATCGGTAATTTTATAACGACGAAGCACCAACAAGGCCCCAATCTCCTTTTATTTGTAATCTTAACTTGACGCGCTGTAGCGTGAAGTTGCCATTTTGCGTATTCAGTCCGCGTGATCGTGATGATGACGCCCTATAGAGAAAGAAGATTTATTCATGAAGCAATTACGTCTTGAACCTGTTGTGCAAGTCCACGGTGAAATCAATATTCCGGGCTCAAAAAGTATTTCAAATCGAGCCTTATTATTGGCCACCTTAGCCCAAGGTACGACCACGCTCACCAATCTGCTCGATTCAGATGATATCCGCCACATGCTGGCCTCCCTCAAGCAGTTAGGGGTTAACTACCGTTTATCGCAAAACAATACTGTGTGTGAACTCGATGGTTTAGGTGGTGTGATTTCCTCAGCATCCGCGCAGGAATTGTTTTTAGGCAATGCGGGTACCGCAATGCGCCCCTTATGCGCCGCCTTAACCTTAGGCCAAGGTGAATTTACCCTCACGGGCGAACCACGTATGGAAGAGCGTCCGATTGGCGATTTAGTCGATGCCTTAAGGCAACTCGGTGCCAATATTGTTTATCTTAAAAATGACGGTTTCCCGCCACTGACGATTAATGCCACTGGCCTTAATGGCGGTGATGTTGAAATTGCAGGCGATTTATCGAGCCAGTTTTTAACGGCTTTGTTGATGGTGGCGCCGCTTGCTAAGGGCAGCGTCAATATCCATGTCAAAGGTGAGTTAGTCTCTAAGCCTTATATCGATATTACTATCGCTTTGATGGCGCAGTTCGGCGTTAACGTCATTAACCATGACTACGCGCGTTTTGAGATTGTTGCAGGCCAGCGTTATATATCACCAGGTAAAGTACTGGTAGAAGGCGATGCGTCATCGGCATCATATTTCCTCGCGGCTGGGGCGATTAAGGGCGGCGAAGTCAAAGTCACGGGTGTGGGTCGTTTGAGTATCCAAGGCGATGTAAAATTTGCCGATGTGCTCGAAAAAATGGGCGCAGATATCGAGTGGGGCGATGACTATATTATTGCCCGCGGCTCCCAATTAACGGCCGTCGACTTAGATATGAACCATATTCCCGATGCGGCCATGACCATTGCAACGGCCGCATTATTTGCTAAAGGCACGACGGTTATTCGCAATATCTATAACTGGCGTATTAAAGAAACCGACCGGTTAGCGGCTATGGCAACTGAACTGCGAAAAGTGGGCGCCGAGGTTGAAGAGGGCAATGACTACATTAAAATCACCCCGCCAGCCGTGATTAACACCGCTGAAATTGATACCTACAATGATCACCGCATGGCCATGTGCTTTTCTATGCTGGCATTTGCCGATTGCGGTATCACCATCAATGATCCTGACTGTACTTCTAAAACATTCCCTGACTACTTTAAGCAGTTTGCGAGCCTGCAAGGCTAAGTCTGTTTGTTTCGTCATTGTTACAACCATCGATGTCAAGAATTGTAAGCCGTATTTGTGCGGCTTCTATTCTTCATAAAAAATCCACGGATTTTGTTTGTCTTTTGTTGTACAATGCTGCGCGCTCATTTTCGGGGGCTCACTTGATGAACTCACGGATGATGGTTATTTTTTGCGGAGGAATGTATGTCTGAACGGGCTCCTGTAGTCACAATCGACGGCCCAAGTGGTGCTGGCAAAGGTACAATTAGTCAATTATTGGCTCAGCATCTAGGTTGGCAACTACTTGATAGTGGTGCCATTTACCGAGTTCTTGCGCTTGCAGCAATTCATCATAACGTTGAACTGGAAAATGAAGAGTCTATCACGTTGTTAGCGGCACATCTGGATGTGAAGTTTCTAACAGGCAATGATAAAGATCCGGTTCAAGTGATATTGGAAGGTGAAGACGTCACCAACGACATTCGCACCCAAGAGTGCTCGAATGCCGCTTCAAAAGTCGCTGCCTTTCCACGGGTGAGAGAAGCCTTATTACGTCGCCAACGGGCCTTTAAAACGGCGCCAGGATTAATTGCCGATGGTCGTGACATGGGAACAGTGGTTTTCCCAAGTGCGCCGGCAAAATTATATTTAACCGCCTCAGCTGAAGAGCGTGCCCAAAGACGCTATAATCAGTTGCAGGACAAGGGCTTCGATGTTAATATCGAGCGCCTTTTAAGTGAAATTATCGAACGTGATGACCGCGATATGAATCGTCCGGTGGCTCCTTTAGTCCCCGCCGATGACGCGCTCATTATCGATACTAGCGGTAAGGGTATTGATGAAGTGCTAGCGCTTGCGCTTAACTTTATCAACCAAAAATTATCCGGCACTAACTAAGTTAGTCCACCGGATAGGTATTCGTATTAAGGATGATACGGATAATTTGACTGACTCCACGTCTAGGACGGACAGTGGTTTAATAAAGAAAGTAACCTAAACATGACTGAATCTTTTGCTGATCTATTTGAACAATCCCTTCAAACTCTGGAATTCCGTCCAGGCTCTATCGTTCGTGGTACTGTTGTATCAATCAAAAACGGTATGGTACTGGTTGACGCGGGTCTGAAGTCTGAAAGCCCAATCCCAGCTGAACAATTCAAAAACGCTCAAGGCGTTTTAGAAATTCAAGTTGGCGATGAAGTTGACGTAGCTCTTGACTCTGTTGAAGACGGCTTCGGTGAGACTCAACTGTCTCGCGAAAAAGCGAAACGTCATGAAGCTTGGATCGTTCTGGAAAAAGCTTATGAAGATGCTGAAACTGTAATCGGTATCATCAATGGTAAAGTTAAAGGCGGTTTCACTGTTGAATTAAACGGTATCCGTGCCTTCTTACCAGGTTCTCTAGTTGACGTGCGCCCAGTTCGCGACACCGCTCACTTAGAGTACAAAGAATTAGAATTCAAAGTTATCAAGCTAGACCAGAAGCGTAACAACGTTGTTGTTTCTCGTCGTGCAGTTATCGAATCAGAAAGCAGCGCTGAGCGTGATGCACTGTTAGAAAACCTGCAAGAAGGTCAAGCAGTTAAGGGTATCGTTAAGAACCTGACTGACTACGGTGCATTCGTAGATTTAGGTGGTGTTGACGGTCTGTTACATATCACAGATATGGCGTGGAAACGTGTTAAACATCCATCAGAAATCGTCAATGTTGGCGATGAAATCAACGTTAAAGTACTGAAGTACGATCGTGAGCGCACTCGTGTGTCTCTAGGTCTGAAACAACTTGGCGAAGATCCATGGTTAGAAATCAGCAAACGCTACCCAGAAAACACACGTTTAACTGGTCGCGTTACTAACCTAACTGACTACGGTTGCTTCGTAGAAATCGAAGAAGGCGTTGAAGGTCTGGTTCACGTTTCTGAAATGGATTGGACTAACAAGAACATTCACCCATCTAAAGTGGTTAACTTAGGTGATGAAGTTGAAGTTCTGGTTCTGGACATCGATGAAGAGCGTCGTCGTATTTCTCTAGGTCTGAAACAATGTAAGACCAATCCATGGGATGACTTCGCAACTCGTTACAACAAAGGCGACAAGGTTTCTGGTAAGATCAAGTCAATCACTGACTTCGGTATCTTTATCGGTCTTGACGGCGGTATCGATGGTCTAGTTCACCTGTCTGACATTTCTTGGAACGGTACTGGCGAAGACGCAGTTTCTGAATACAAGAAAGGCGATGAAATCCATGCAGTGGTTCTGTCTGTAGATCCAGAGCGTGAGCGCATCAGCTTAGGTGTTAAGCAAACTGAAGATGATCCATTCAACGCATACTTGGCTGACAAGAAGAAAGGTACTATCGTAAACGGTACTGTTTCTGCTGTTGATGCTAAAGGTGTGACTGTTGAACTGGCTGACACTGTTGAAGGTTACATCCGTGTAGCTGACATTTCACGTGAGCGTATCGAAGATGCATCTACTGTCTATAATGTAGGTGATGCAATCGAAGCTAAGTTCATGGGTGTTGACCGTAAGAACCGCTCTATCAGCCTGTCAATCAAAGCGAAAGACGAAGCTGAAGAGAAAGAAGTAATGGCGACTCTGAACAAACAAGATGACGCTGTTATTAGCAATGCAATGGCTGAAGCGTTTAAAGCAGCTCGTAAATAATCGCCTGTTGTTTGGGGAGACATCTCTCCCCATTAGGCGACTGTGTTTGGCTTGATAATAGGGGATAGCTAGGATGACGAAATCTGAACTTATCGAAAAACTCGCCACCAGGCAGTCGCAGCTGTCGGCGAAAGAGGTTGAAGGCGCAATCAAAGAAATGTTGGAGCAAATGGCAACAACATTAGAAAGCGGTGATCGTATTGAGATCCGTGGCTTTGGTAGTTTCTCGCTTCACTATCGTGCACCGCGGACTGGCCGTAATCCAAAGACTGGTTCATCAGTCGATTTGGAAGGTAAATACGTCCCGCACTTTAAGCCAGGCAAAGAACTGCGCGAGCGTGTTGACGCCGTTAATGTGTGATTGACCGCATAGTAAAAAGCCTCCGTTAGGAGGCTTTTTTGTATCGATTGCAAGGCAATGCTGGTCAGCTTAGTAAATTTCTTGGATAATCATTAAATTGAAACGCGTTTAGGGAGTGCAGCGTGAAATCATTTGTAGCAACTGTGCTTGTGGCACTGTTATTTATTCTGGCGTTGATTTTTGGCGCGCGTAACGAACAAGTGGTGACCATCAGCTATTTTGTCGCACAGGGTGAATATCGTTTACCTGTTGTCTTAGCGATTGTCTTTTTTGCTGGTTTTATTTTGAGTTGGTTATTTGCTAGCTACTATATTGTCCGCTTGAAATTAAGTTTAGCGGCAACTAAAAAGAAACTAAATCAAGTGATCGCTAAAATCCCTCAGGATGTAGACGCCTAATATGCTTGAGATCCTCTTTCTGTTGCTTCCCATTGCTGCCGCCTATGGTTGGTATATGGGGCGACGGAGCATAAGGCAGAATCAAAGTAATCAACGTAAACAATTGAGCCGGGATTATTTTACTGGCCTCAATTTCTTACTGTCGAACGAATCGGATAAAGCTGTCGATTTGTTTATCAGTATGCTAGATGTTGACGATGAAACCATAGATACCCATCTGTCACTCGGTTCGCTGTTCCGTAAGCGAGGAGAGGTCGACCGCTCTATTCGTATCCATCAAAATTTAATCGCGCGGCCTACATTAAACAATGAGCAGCGTGACATCGCTATGATGGAGCTGGGTAAAGATTATCTAGCAGCAGGTTTTTACGACAGAGCTGAAGAAATCTTTATCAACTTGGTCAGCCAAGACGATCACAGTGAAGAATCTGAAACACAGCTGATTGCTATCTATCAAGTGATTAAAGAGTGGCAAAAAGCCATTGATATCACTAAGCGTTTGAGTCGTAAACGTCAGCAAGTTTTAAAGCCGTTAACGGCGCATTTCTATTGCCAGTTAGCCGATGAAGCCAGTGATGACGCGCAGAAAATTAAACTGCTGCAACAGGCGCTGAAGCAAGATCCCCAATGCGGTCGTGCATTATTGACCCTAGCGAAAAAATTCCTCGATATTCAAGATTATGCCCAGTGTAAGCAAATGCTGCTGCAACTGAAAAAAGCCGATATCGAGCTTTTTGCCGATGCGATTCCAACGGCCAAACAAGTTTATCGCGATACGCAAGATAAAGAAGGTTTTCAAGAATTACTCGCGGGCGCCATGGCCGATGGCGCCGGTGCTTCTGTGGTGGTCGCCTTAGCGCAGCACATGATAAGTCTTGATGAGATTAAAGCGGCAGAGACCATGGTACTCGATGCGTTATATCGCCATCCTACCATGAAAGGTTTTCAGCACTTGATGCAAATGCATTTGCGTCAAGCCGAAGAAGGGCAAGCCAAGCAAAGTTTAACTATGCTAGAGCAGCTCGTTGAACAACAAATTAAATTCCGTCCGAGTTACCGTTGTAAGGAGTGTGGTTTTCCTTCCCATGCGCTTTACTGGCATTGTCCTTCCTGTAAAAACTGGGGCAGCATTAAACGGATCCGAGGCCTAGACGGCGAATAATCTATTAGAAGAATACACAGTTTGTGTAACCCCGTTGGAGAGATGATGACGACTAAACCTATCCTCGTAGCGCTTGATTACGATAATAAAAACCATGCTTTACAACTGATAGAAAAACTCGATCCCAACATGTGCCGCCTTAAAGTTGGCAAAGAAATGTTTACCTTGTTTGGCCCGCAACTGGTGAAAGATATCCATGATCGTGGTTTTGATTTATTCCTTGATTTGAAATTTCACGATATTCCCAATACTGTCGCCAAAGCCGTGGCCGCTGCTGCTGAGCTGGGCGTATGGATGACGAACGTACATGCCAGCGGTGGCTTAGCCATGATGGAAGCGGCCAAAAAGGCCTTGCTGCCATACGGCGACAAAGCGCCTATGCTGATCGCGGTCACGGTATTAACCTCGATGAGTGATGACGATCTTAAATTACTCGGCATCAATGTGCCTGCGTTTGAGCATGTGCAACGTTTGGCGAAGCTCACGCAGCAAGCGGGACTCGATGGCGTGGTGTGTTCCGCCCAAGAAGCGACAGCCTTGAAATCACTGTTAGGTCAGGATTTCAAGCTCGTGACGCCTGGGATCCGCCCAGTTGGCAGTGATGCTGGCGATCAACATCGCGTGATGACGCCACCTCAAGCGATAGCAGCGGGTTCTGATTACCTAGTGATTGGCCGCCCAATCACCAAAGCCGCCGATCCGTTAGCGGCATTGCAAGCGATTCACCAATCATTGGCATAGACGCCACACTAGCCGTCTAAAGCGCGGTTTGAAAGCCGTTTGACCGTCGTTTAAATAAAAAAGGCTTGGAATCGCTTGTTGGTATCCTTGATATGATGGATAAAAATTGAAATAGTATGTTGAATGACAACATAAAATAATTAATCACACCCTGAGTGCTTATCTCACTGTTCACGGAGAACGCCCATGTTTAATGCTACGATGTTTAACTATCAAGGTAAGAATGTTGTCGTTGTCGGAGGAACCAGTGGGATAAATCTCGCGATTGCCATTGCGTTCGCACAGGCTGGCGCAAATGTGGCCGTTGCGAGCCGCAGTCAAGATAAAATCAATGCCGCGGTATTGCAGTTGCAACAGGCCAATCCTGACGGTATTCATTTGGGTGTGAGTTTTGATGTGCGCGATCTTAGCGCCCTTGAAGTCGGTTTTGATAAAATCGCTTCTGAGTTTGGTTTTATCGATGTGCTGGTAAGCGGCGCGGCGGGGAATTTCCCTGCCAGCGCCGCAAAGCTTTCGGCCAATGGTTTTAAGTCGGTGATGGACATTGATTTGCTCGGCAGTTTTCAAGTGCTAAAGCAGGCTTATCCTTTGCTGCGTCGCCCCAATGGCAATATTATCCAGATTTCGGCGCCGCAGGCTTCGATCGCTATGCCAATGCAAGTTCATGTGTGTGCGGCTAAAGCGGGTGTGGATATGCTGACGCGAACTTTAGCGTTAGAGTGGGGCTGTGAGGGGCTGAGAATTAATTCGATTATGCCAGGCCCCATAGCTAACACTGAAGGCTTTAATCGCCTTGCACCCAGCGCTGCATTACAACAAAAGGTTGCCCAATCCGTTCCGCTAAAACGCAACGGCGCAGGTCAGGATATCGCCAATGCCGCGCTATTCTTAGGCTCTGAATTAGCTTCCTATATTACGGGAGTTGTGCTGCCGGTTGATGGCGGTTGGTCACTTGGCGGCGCCAGTATAGCGATGACAGAGCTTGGCGAACTGGCCGCAAAAATGTAGTTTGGTTTTAGATGTTTGATATTCAAAATCGAGAACTTTGATTTTATAGAAATTAAGTAGGTAATGATCCATGGCTAATGCATTACAAGAGCAGCTACTCAAAGCAGGGCTTGCCAGTAAACAAAAGGTTCGCGATGTTAAGACTCAAAAACGCCGTGACAAAAAATCACGAGTTGATGATGGCTCCAGTGCTTTTAAGCAAGAAGTGGCCGAGCAAAAACGGTTGCAGGCGCAAAAAGATAAAGCGCTAAATGAGCAACGTTTTGCTGAGGCATCTGAGCGTGGACAGGTGCGCGGTTTAATCACTGAGTTCACTAAGTCTGCGATTAAGATCCCAGCTTATGCTGAAGTGAAATTTAACTATACTCTTGATAATAAAATCTATTCTTTATACATAGATGAAAAACTGCAGGCAGAATTGCTTAAAGGGCAGTTAGGCATAGTGCGTTACGAAGATAAGAGTTACTTAGTACCACATAAGTTAGCCGAGCGAGTTAAACTGCTGGTGCCGCAGTGGTGTGGTTATCTGTGGCAACAGGATGAATCTAAAGCTGTGGTCGTTGAAGATGATCCCTATGCAGATTACGCAATTCCTGATGATTTAATGTGGTAATTGCCACAAGCCTGTGAGCTAACGCTGCGACAACCCTGTGTTAAAGCTTATAAAATAGAGACCCTTAAGTTCAAGCTTAAGGGTTTTTTATGTGTTGAATTTATACTTAGCTCGCACACTCGCATACTTTTATATTATTCGCGGCTGTATTTGTAATGAGATTGTTTTCTACAGTGAACTGGTATAAATTAAAACAACTGTTTTAATCCTACGTTTAAGAGTCTACCAATGAATCCTTACCAAGCCCCGTTGACGGATATGCGTTTCCTACTGGAACAGGTATTTGATGCTCCAAACACTTGGGCACAATTGCCTGAGATTGCAGAAATGGTCGATATCGACACGGCCAATGCTATTTTGGAAGAAGCAGCCAAGATCAGCTGTGAGTTGATCCATCCGCTGAACCGGACGGGCGATGAGCAGGGCGTGTTGCATCAAGACAATCAAGTGATTACCCCTGATGGCTACAAAGCCGTTTATGAGCAGTATTCCCAGGGCGGTTGGATTGGTTTGTGTGGCGATCCTGAATTTGGTGGCATGGGGATGCCGAAGATGCTGGGGATCTTAGTCGACGAAATGGCTTACAGTGCTTGTAATGCGTTTACGCTTTATGGCTCGTTAACCGCGGGGGCGGCTTTATGTATCAATGCACACGGCAGCGAAGAATTGAAACAAGCTTATTTGCCTAAGTTATATTCCGGCGAATGGGCGGGTGCTATGGATATGACGGAGCCGCAAGCGGGTTCTGATCTGCGTAATATTCGCACTCGAGCTTTACCGCAGGATGATGGTAGTTATGCCATCACGGGCAGCAAGATTTTTATTACAGGTGGCGATCACGATTTAACTGAAAACGTCATCCACTTAGTGCTTGCTAAGCTACCGGATAGTAAAGGGATTTCACTCTTTCTGGTACCTAAGATATCGGTTAATGCCGATGGCAGCTTAGCCAATGCCAATGGTGTATCAGTGGGGTCTATCGAGCATAAGATGGGCCTTAAAGGTTCTGCGACCTGTGTGATGAATTTTGATAATGCCCAAGGTTTCTTGATTGGTGAGCCTAATCGTGGCCTAGTGTGCATGTTCACTATGATGAACTATGAGCGTTTAGCAATTGGTATTCAAGGGCTTGGCAGTGCGCAGGCGGCGTACCAGATGGCGGCCGATTATGCTAAAGAGCGTAATCAAGGCATCGCCGCTGGCGGCTCACCGACGGGCAGTGATTCTGATCCCATTATAGTCCACGGCGATGTGCGCCGTATGTTGTTGACCATTCGTGCGATGACAGAAGCGGGCCGTGCTTTGTCTGTGTTTACAGGACAACAGCTGGATTTAGCAAAATATGCCCAAGATGAGGTTAAGGCTAAAGCGGCGCGTTATGTGGGTTTATTAACGCCAGTGGCGAAAGCATTTTTAACCGATCGGGGTCTAGATGCGACTATCATGGCGCAACAAGTCTTTGGTGGACATGGTTATATTCGTGAAACAGGTATTGAGCAATTAGTTCGTGATACCCGTATCGCTCAGATTTATGAAGGCACTAATGGCATTCAAGCCATCGATTTCCTCGGTCGTAAAGTCACTGGCGATAACTTAGCCGCATTAAATGAATTTGTGGCTGACTTGAAGGCACAAATGCGCGCATTTACTCACGTTGATGCGGTGAAAGTGGCGGCAGTATGCGCACGTTTAGATGCCTTGGTCATCGTTGCCGAGTCAGTTAATGATCGCAAAGTGGCTCAGCCTGCACTTATTAATGCGTGTGCGGTCGACTTTTTAGATGCCTTTGGTTACACCCTGTATGGTTTCTACTGGTTGGCTATGGTCGATAAGGTCGCGGATCATGAAGATAAAGCTTTTGCCGAGCAGAAAGTCTATTTGGCTAAGTTCTATTTTGATAAGTTATTGCCAAAAGCGGATTACCATATCGCTCAAGTCAGAGCTGGTGATGCGACGACTATGGCGATGCCTGCGGAGTTGTTTTAACAAGGCTTCGGTATATTCGTTTAGATAAAAACTGAAAAAGCACTGATGACTCAGTGCTTTTTTGTGCAAGTTTTTTACTCTGTAGCAGTTAATTAATGACTCTAGTGAGCCGCAGTATTCACAGTCGCAGTGGTTGATGACGGTTGCAGCACTGAAATCAATTGTTTAAGAAACTCGGCATTGAATGAGGGTTTATGTTGATTTTTCAATTCAGGACTCATGCCATTCTCAAGGATTACAAACAAGGTATCGTTATGCTGGGGCAAACGGATAAACCCCGCTAAGTTAGACACGCCTTGCATCGAGCCTGTTTTAGCAAAAATTTGCTGTTTAAGCGGCGGCTTGTTGTAGCCCATGCGATATCTTAAGGTGCCGCTGATCCCCGCCTGTGGCAGACTCGTGATTAACGGACTAAAGCGGCTATCTTGGTGGATTAGCGCCAACACCGCGGCTAACTGCTTGGCATTGAGCAAGTTATAGCGTGACAATCCTGAACCATCCACAATATTGGCGTTACTCAAATCTATGCCTAAATTCGTTAAAATTCGCTGCATGGCAGCGGCACCATTGGTAAAGCTGCCTTGGGTCTTAAAATAACTTTTACCAAGTTGCTTAAAAAGGCTATCGGCAATCAAATTATCTGACTTGAGCAGCATAGTCTCGAGCAGCTCAGGTAAGGGCGCCGAGCTATGGCTGGCAATTAGTTTTGCCTTTTGGGGTAAGCTAGTGCCGAGTTGTACTTTACCCGCAAGAGACATCTCGCCTTTAAGTAGGGAGGTGAGGTTATCTTGGGCAAATTTGAACGGATCGCTGACCGCAATCGCCAGTGGTATCGCCTCACCGCCAGGGTAACAGCCGCGTAAATGGTAGTTATTTTGACCTAATCTGACCATATCAAGTTGGCAAAATTCGCGGCTCGCCTTTTGATCAAACACCGCATCGCTGCTGATTTTAACTCCATAACTCCCCGCACGCAGACTTACCTGTGAAGGTTTGCTGGTAGAGCTGGGGCTAAACTGACCATAGACACAGTTTTGATTGATAATATAACTCGATACAGGCGCAGCAAAACAAATACCTAAGTCATCCCATACCCAACCGGGAGCTTGCATTTGCTCTTGTTTATCGCCGAGCAAATACAGATGTCCATCAATGCGATTAATGCCTTGTTTTACGAGATTGACAAAAATGGCCTTGAGATCGGCTTGAGTCAGCGTGGGATCGCCACTAAAACGCAGATAAGCACTGCCTGCGATATGGCCCTTGCGTATCGGTGCATCTGTCCATAATTGTGTGACATAACGAAAATCAGGCCCAAGCTGAGCCATAGCACTGACTGCCGTGAGCAGCTTTTGGGTACTGGCTGGAATAAACAAGGTCTCAGCTTGTTGGCTATAGATCACTTGATTGTTCGACATATTCATTGCCAGTAAGGCGATTTGTGAATGTCGAGGGCTGATCTTACTGATTGCTTGGCTAAGCGAAGTGGTTTGAGCACTTATCGGCCTAGAATCATGTTGCTCTGCATAGGCCATATTATGACTTGCGGCTAGGAGCAGGCCGGCATATAGAGTGGTTTTCAGTAACGTTTCCATGTTAGCTATTGGCCATTTTTATCAAAACATCATTAAGATTAGGTTGGTATTGTGTGCGGTTAATCCTCACTGCTGCCGTCATCCTTTTCCATCAAGCGATATAAACGTAGGGTAACAAACAATACTAGCCCAATAAACAACGGCAGGATGAGTAACCCTAACTGGGTTTTAAAATGGAAAATACCCCAAGCAAACAGCAATGTCAGTGCTAACGTCAGCAGAATTTTTTTGTTCATAGTCTTAATCTTGTATCGTGTGGTCTAATCGCAGATAGGCGGTTTAGTTTACGCTAAATCACTGGATTCGGGGTGAATGAAATGGGTTTGAAGATTATTTTGTGATTTGGCAGACATTTTGGGTGCAGTTTAGTGAAATTTGGACTGATTTGTAGCGTTAAGAATCACCCTATTTAGGGGCGAAATATTGTGTGGACGGGCAAATAATGCCGAGAATACTCGCCGTAAAATGCGATTTCAAGCAAGGATAAATGAAGAAGATTTTTAGGTAAATCGGTGCACTGAAGTGGAATAAAATCGCGTGAGGTCAAATTACCAGCAAAACCGTTAGGTTTAACAAGACTTTTGGGAGAAAAGTCTTGCCGAGACGAGGTGAAGTCGGTAATTTCTACCCCTTACGATTTTAGGTTCTTAGGTAACAACTAAACCATGCCACATATTAGTATGCGCGGCTTACCACAAGCGGTCGTTGCAGCGTTCAGCCAAACATTACTGCAGTCATTGGCGGATATATGTAAAGGTAATGCAGAGAGTTTCACATTAGATTGGATCCCAAGCATCAGTTTTCGAAATGGAAAAATTGATCAACGCTTTGTCCAAGTTGAGTTACTCTGGTTCCCTAAGGACCCTGATATACATCTTAAAGTAGAACAAACGATCAGGTTGGCAGTGACAGAGGCCTATCCAGAGTTAACACATATTGCTGTGATGTTTTTATCACTGAACCCTAGTGCTTCCTATCGGGGTGGTCAGCATGTTTAAAGGAGGATGCCTTGCTAGATAAGCTTGGTGGAATAGCCGTTCAACCCGAGGCTTTAACGTGGTTGCTCACGCCATGCCGTTTCAAGGCAGAATTACTCGCTCGTATTGCGAGCGCCAAGCACAGTATTTATATTGCGGCGCTGTATTTAGAAGATGACGAAGCGGGTCGTGAGATATTACAAGCCCTCATGGATGCCAAAGCAGCAAATCCAACGCTTGATATCAAAGTGTTAGTCGATTTTCACCGTGCAAGACGTGGCCTGATTGGCCATAAAGGTGATAGCGGTAACTATTTGATGTACCGCAAAGTTATGGCTGAAGCCGAACATCCCATTGATATCTTAGGTGTACCCGTCAAATCCCGTGAATTTATGGGTGTGTTGCACCTTAAGGGATTTATTATCGATGATGCCGTGATTTATAGCGGTGCCAGTCTCAATAATATCTATTTGCAACAACACGATAAGTACCGTTTCGATCGTTATCACTTGATTGAGTCTGCCGAATTAGCGCGCAGTATGCGCGCGATGATCCAGAAAAATATCATTTCTGATCCAGCTGTGTGTTCATTAACGCAAGATGCTGAGCAAGAAGTGCTACCACCAAAGACAGATATGCGTAGCTTTAAGCTGAGACTGTCTGACGCTGAGTATCAGTTTAAGGAGACCCGTGATGGCAATCGCATCACGCCGTTACTTGGGCTAGGACGTAAGAAAAACTTGCTCAATAAAGTGGTTGTCGCCTTGGTGGAAGAGTCAAAAGACTCGCTGTTTATTTGCACACCCTATTTCAATCCGCCGTACATTTTAGTGCGCGCTTTAGCGAAGCATTTACGCAATGGCAAACGTATTGATATCGTTGTGGGCGACAAGACGGCTAACGATTTTTATATTCCGCCTGAGCAGGATTTCTCGACCATAGGTGCCTTGCCCTATATGTATGAGCAATCATTGCGTAAGTTCGCTAAACGCCAACAGTGGGCGATTGATAATGGTCAGTTGAATATCCATCTGTGGAAACACGGCATCAACAGTTATCACCTCAAGGGCATCAGTGCCGACGGTAATAAGCATTTGATCACAGGCTCTAATCTGAATCCAAGAGCTTGGGCGCTGGATCTTGAGAATGGTTTGTTGATCCAAGATGAAATTGGCTGCTGGAAAGCTCAGTTTGAAGCCGAGCAGGCACATATTCTGGAACACACACAGCGGTTATATCACTACAGCCAAGTGGATACCTTACAGAGCTATCCTGCGCCAGTGAAGAAGATCATGACCCGAATTCGTCGCCTTAAAGCTGACTTTTTACTGCGTCGCATTTTGTAACGATTAAAGCTATAGAAGCAATAAATTAATCGATATTTTTGATTTATTACAGTGTCTTATCGATTTAAAAAGCCCACAACAATGTGGGCTTTTTATTGACTGACGGTAATAGATTTAGCTTAAACCAAGAATTGTCGCTTCAAATCATATCCATTAAATCTGTGGCATTAAATTCTGGTGAGTATCATTTTGATCTTTGGCGTAATAAAGAGACAGGATCACTAAAACCACCATTACAGCACTTAATAAACCTATGCTCAACTGGCCGCCCATAGGCACTAAAGACATTGTTAATGCGGCAAGTCCAGCACCAAAATTTTGTAATCCCCCCAATAATGCGCCCGCAATCCCCGCCTGACGTGGAAATGGCTCTAACGCAGCAGATGTTAGGGTAGGGAACAGCATGCCTGCGCCACTGAAGAATAAAATTGATCCAATAAGTAAACTCCAGCCAACCACTAAATTAAAAAGACCAGGGATCAACATAAATAATGCGCCAGCACCGAGTAACGCAACACCTTGGTAAACAACTCTTTGTGGCTTATTCTGTCGGCCCGCGATGAGTGCCCCCAGTAAGTAGCCAGGAATTGGCGCAACAAAATAACAACTGACCATAAAAGGTGTCAGTCCGAGATATTGGCCATAGAGTACACCAGCAATTGCTTCAAACGCCGCAATACCGGCAAAGGTGGCGATCAATGAAAATAAATAAGCGCGAAACGCTCTATGGCGCAGGACATGCTTATAGGATTTGAAAACGGCTTGATGTTCCCGTTGCGCCTTAGGTAAAGACTCTTTAAAGAGGAATATTAACAACAGCCAGACCATGACACCGAATACCGCTAATACCCAGTATACGGCTTGCCAGCCAAAATAGGCCGCAGTGGCGCTGCCGATAAATGGTGCAAGCAAAGGTAAAAACACTACAGCCATAGAGACATAGCTATTAAATTTTACCAGTCGGTCGCCAAAGTAATGATCGCGGGGAATGCTACGGCACAATGCGCCTGCGCTGGCTGTGCCTAATCCTTGGATAAGGCTTGCCATAATTAGTTGGTTAAAGCTTGTGGCCTTCGCCGCGAATACAGCGCCTAGAACGAAAATTGCGATACCCACGATGAGTGGCATTTTGCGGCCAACGCGATCTGACACTGGGCCATACACAAATTGAAACATCCCGTAGGAGAGTAAGTAACAGGCCATCACGGCTTGTAGTTGGCTGGCGTCCACATGGAGCCCGAGTGCGATTTGCGGAAGGGCTGGAACAA
The DNA here is from genome assembly GCF_019345615.1 of Shewanella sp. NKUCC01_JLK. Taxonomy (NCBI): domain Bacteria; kingdom Pseudomonadati; phylum Pseudomonadota; class Gammaproteobacteria; order Alteromonadales; family Shewanellaceae; genus Shewanella; species Shewanella sp. NKUCC01_JLK. Next base: position 151,072 of record NZ_JAHKRD010000005.1, read on the forward strand.
AAATCGTCTGCGCCATTTGGCCACAGGCGACCATAAAGACAATCATTAACAGTAGGCTAGACTGACTCGCCGCGGGAGCGACATCGTGATGAATAGGAGAATGTGGCGTGCCTGACATGATATTTCCGAAAAAGGTCACTTAAGGTATTTGCGCGCATCTTACTCCCTAAAAGCGTAACTTCAAGTGTCAATCATATTGATTTAACGAAATAATTTTTAATGCGATGCATAAGTTTTTATCCTGATTTTAAGCTGTAAAGCTAAACTTACGATAGGTTATTTGTCTGTTAACTAGGTCGATGAGTTGCAAATGAATTAATACTCAGATTAACCCTTCACTGCCTATTTTCTTACATGGGAGTTTGCTTAAAAATATTGGCTATTAAGAGATTGGAGGTAAGTAAGTGGATAAGGTGCTTAATACAAGCCACCCTAAAAAAATCACGCTAAAAGGAACAAATAAGAAAGGAGATTGCGAATCGGCCTATCTCCTTTAATAGTCGCGACTAGCAAGATGCTATTTTTGTAATTTCTCTATGCCCGTTAAAATCTGATACCCCACAGTCACCCGAGGCGGTACGGGATAATTTTTATTGCTTAACAATACTATGCCAAGCTTTTGCGCGGGAATAAATGCTGCATAAGCGGCAAAACCGCCAGTAGAGCCGGTTTTATTAATCCACACATTTTGCTGCGGCGCGAGGGGCGGCACTATGGGTTTAACGGGTGTACTGCCAAACACGACTTCCTGAGTATGGCCCATAAGTATTTTATCAAGATCAATAGGATATGAGTAATGCTCCCAAATCATATCTTGGGTCATCATGCCCACATCAAAGTATCCCGTGTGGGTCTCATCGAGTGCCGTTTGCAGTGGTTTGGGTAACGAATGTATATGCATATTGGCCTCAACAAATTGCAGTAAATCCTTGGCTGAGGTTTTAACGCCGTAGGCTTCATCGGCTAATACACCGGGATTGACTCGCACTGGCATGTCTTGCTTATCATAGCCTTGGGCATAATCGGCCATTTTGTTGCTAGGAACCTTGAGATAGCTGTTTGTCATACCCAATTGTGGAAATAGTGTTTGCTCAAGGGCTTGTGGAAACGTTTGCCCTAAACTCTGCGCGGCAATCATGCCAAGTAGTCCAATACTCGGATTGGCGTAATTCCTATGGGTCCCCGCGGCAAATGATGGTTGCCAATGCTTAAGGTAATCCATTAACTCTGCGTTATTAGTGACCTTATCAGGAACTTGCATCGGCAAATCACCCGCTGTGTGGGTGGCTAAATTGATGAGACTAATCTTATCAAAATGGCTGCCTTTTAATGCTGGAACATAATCACTGGCCATATCCGTGAGTGTTAATTTACCTTCGCCCTGTGCATAGTTAGCCAGTGTTGCGGTAAAGGTTTTACTGATAGAGCCAATCTCGAACAGAGTATCTTCAGTCACACTTTGCCCAGAGGTTTTAGAACTGACGCCATATTGGTAAAAATACTGTTTACCTTCTATGGTGATGCCAATTACTGCACCGGGAATAGCATACTCGGCCATCAGTGGTTTAACTGCGGAATCTACAATTGACTGGATGTCTTTGGTATTAAGCGTTTGGGCCGTAGTGATATTAGAAAATAGCGTAGCAGTAAGCAGTACGCTGCTTAATAACGGTATAGAAGTGAGCGGGGCTTTTTGTTGCATAATTGACCTTTCATTGAGACTGTATTTGTAGAGTAGATTTTCGCATGATATTAGGGCAATTCCACACTAAGTTAAGTCATTACTGATATTTAGCTTAAATACTCCCCCAATAAGTAAGTTAAACGTTAATTTGGTCGGTTTAGTGTTGCATACTAAGTGGTAACACAGATTAATACATTACAGTTGTTTTAAGAGAAGATTATTCAGTGCTCTTAAATTATCTCGCTGACGTTAGGCTGCAGATGAAACCATCAACCACTGATACCTGCCTTTTATCATGATCATGTATTGCGCGATTGCACCATTGATGGCCAAGGGATAAACTGCGCCACCGCGATAAAAAAGTGCTAACTGATGTGGTCGCGATCCTTAATAAGTTTGATAGAGAATTGGTTTTTATGGCTTTAGCCCCCCATGCAGTGCACCATTTATATCAGTACCGTAAGTCTATTTCGACTAAACCCTTTGGTGCCCGCGGTAAAAAACTGATCCGCTGTCCATTATGCCTCTTAGGTGAGCAGTTCTGTACCTGTGCGCTACGCCGTCAGTTAGATACTCACGCCAGTTTTCTGCTGATTATGTATAACGATGAGGTGTTAAAGCCGACTAATAGCGGACGACTAATAGCGGATCTTATTCCTGATACCCACGCCTATATTTGGTCACGTACAGAACCTGAAGCTGAGTTGCTTGCTTTGCTGAATTCGCCGCAATATCAACCCTATTTAGTGTTTCCTGCCCAGTATGCAGAGCAAGGGCAAACCGTACTGAACCAAGTGCCAATGTCGACATTGGCCGAAGGTAAACGGCCGCTGCTTGTTCTGCTTGATGGCAGTTGGCGTGAAGCGATTAAAATGTTCCGTAAGAGCCCTTACTTACACTCACTGCCGTTGCTTTCCTTCGATCCCGACACGCTCGCGACCTATGCATTGCGTAAAGGTAGTCATGATTTTCAACTTGGCACCGCCGAGGTGGCATCATTGGCTTTAGGAGCGATTGGCGAAGCGGCTAATGGCAAAGCCTTAAGTACTTGGTTTGATTTGTTTGTTGAATCTTCCTTACTTGGCCGCAATCGCCGTTGCCGTGAGGATCTTCTGCCAATTACAGATTTTACCGATGCTTTTGAACTGGCCTTTGAACAAGCAAGTCGTAGTAAGAGTTAATCGATGTTAGATTTAATCTATTTTGAAAAAGGCTAGTTAACTATCTTCTTAAATAAAAAATCCCCTACAGTGAGGGGATTTTTTATGTGTAGCAATTAACTTATAGGAACTTCATATTTAAGAAGATACCTCGCACAAGCATAATTGTTTATACCGCGACTTCTTTACCATCTAACTTACGGATAACGACCGTAGCGGCGCGAGGGCGTAATGTCGTGCCCGCAGGCGTTTTTTCAGCGGCATTGGACGAATAAGGCCAATTACCGGGATGCTGAATGTTAGCAAAAACAGAAGTGTAATCAGGGCTAATAGCAAAACCCGTAACCTCACAGTCGTTTGGTCCAACGAAGAAACGCTTTAATTCCATTTGGTTATCAGCCGTTACGCCGAGCTGTTTCTCTTGGCCATCAACAAGCGTTGAAGGCACTATTGCTAGCATCTGATCGTTGGTTTCTTCTGCGACCTCCTTGGCTCCATTGTCGGTTTGAACCCACAAAATACCGCGTTGATCGAAGGCTAAACCGTCTGGGCTGGCAAATTGGTTAAGATCTGTTAAGCCTGATAAGTTTGTTTCTGCGTTACCATCACTTGGTGATCCGAATACGAAGATATCCCATGTAAATTCAGTATCTTTGTCACTTTCATCCCAACGAATAATATGGCCAAAGTGGTTTTTCAATCTTGGGTTCGCTGGATTGGTTTCAGTTCGTTTTGAGTTGTTGGTTAGGGTCAAATAAATTGAACCTGTGAAAGGATCGACAGCACACCATTCAGGGCGATCCATAGGTGTTGCACCAACAAGATCCGCTGCGCCTGCGGTGTTCAAAATAATCTCGGCTAAGCTAGCGAAAGTATTGCCTAGGGTTTTTCCGTCCGTAGTCTGGCTATCTAAGGTTAAAGGCAACCAAACACCACCACCATTTGCATTAAACTTAGCTGCATATAAAGTACCTTCATTCATATACTTATCGCCAGTTTGTATGCGATTGCTGCTGTCAGCATCTTTTGCATCCCACGCCGCGGCCGAGACAAATTTATATAAGTATTCGAATTGTGAATCGTGACCAGAATAGAATACTACTGGCTTACCTTCGGTTAGCTTGCCAAAGGTACATCCCTCATGGCGGAAACGACCAAGCGCGGTACGTTTAACTGCGCGCGATGTTGGATTGAAAGGGTCAATTTCAACAATATAACCGTGACCATTCGCTTCATTACGATAGTCATCTTGAGCACTTGCACCTTTTGGCGTGACATCAAAACGCGCGAATTCATCGAGACGTTCTTCATCATGACCTGCAAGATCATCCCAGCCATAACGTGTGCTGGTTTTGCTGATCCCAATGCGATTTTGCTCGGCAGTTAACGTACCACGGTTTGCGAAATAGCCAGGCCAGTTTTCTTCACAGGTCAAATAAGTGCCCCAAGGAGTGTAACCATTGCCGCAGTTATTTAATGTACCGCGAGCCTGACTCCCGTCGGGAGAATAGCGGGTTTCGAGTAGAGAAGAGTAGGCGAGAGGACCGCTAATATCCATCACAGTCGCACCGGTGAATCGGCGGTTATGGTTATCATTGCTAACCACTTCCCATTGATTATTAACCAGTTTTATACGTACAACCGATACGCCATGGGCGTTGATTTCTTTACGTACCTCATCGATAATCGTGCGCAAACCTGAAGTAGGATCAAAAGTTTGTCCTGCAGGATGTAATGCAACTTCATCAATGTATTCATGGTTAATGCAAAGTAAACCGTCATTACCCGAATCATTTAATGGAAAGAAATGCATGCCATCATGGTGCATACCGACTGAGTTCGCTTGGTCATCGGCAGTGTTACTACCATCGCTTTTCCATGGTGCTGCTTTTGCATTTAATGGCGTGCCCCATGGTGCAAGTACCTGCGCTGTATAGCCTTCTGGCACAACGACGGCATCTAAACGAGAACCCGCAACTGACGTAAAGTTTAGCTTGGCGGTACTTTTTGTCGGTGGCAAAGGTGTCACTGGATCAACAGGTTTTGTAACGGGTGTGTCATCTGATCCGCAAGCAGTTAAGCCTACACTGGCAAAAGCTGTCATAGCACTGAGGCCTAAACCACTTTTTACGAAGTTACGGCGAGATAAATGTTTATCCAACACTTGGTTAAATGGCTCGTTATTACTTTTATTATAAAGTGTAGGATCAAAGGTGGCCTTACTCATATATTACTCCGGCTAGTACGATGGATTAAATTCGTGACTAAGGCTAAAGTATCAATATGACAATAAAGATGATTTTATATTACAATAATACTGCAGTGAGCAATAAACCCGATATGCTATGAAAATGTTAACCTGCAGTTTGCTATGGTCTAAGCTGCTGATGTCAAAGTACCTCAATTAGAATTTTTACTCTGTCATAATGTCAAATCTTGTATCCAAGATAAAAATATATAATGTGAAATTATTGCTTTAATTATTTTTCAAATTAAAAATTGGAAATAATTTTAATATAAATTACTGAATATCATTTTTATTCATAAACATGATAGGTTTATTTTAACGTTATAATTGCTATTTTATTTTAGGTAAAAAAATAACTGATTCTTATTGAGTCATGATCTAGTTTGGTCTTTTGGGTTTTAGTCTCTTGGTTTTAAATAATGGCGAAGTGAGCGCGGATCGGTATGGCCAGTTCTGGCCATAATGTATAAATGATCTTTATCATTTTCATAGAGTTGAGTGACACAACCACTACGCAGACTGTGGGCGCCATAAAACTTTGCAGGTAGGCCCGCTTTTGTGCAATATTTTTTAATGATGCGATAAATATCATCTCCCGTGAGAAAACCACTATTTTTATGTAGACTTGAATTAGCTTCAGAGTGATGTTCTACTATTTGATAAGGGCGTAAATATTTCCCATCACGGGAAAGCGATCTAAATAAATGTCCATCCTCTATATTGGCTAGTGATAACCAATTTTTTACCGCGCTGAGAGCTGCAAAAGGTTCATGATCCGGCAGGTCTTTCCATTCCCGTTGACCTTGCTGATTACTCTTCGAATAAGGTAGGCGAACTTTTAGCTTATTGCGTAAAAAACTGACATATTGAACTTTTATATCTGCAAGTTCAGAACGGCGAAACCCACCTTGTAATCCTAACTGAATAATGGCTTTGTCTCTTGCTCGGGTTAATGGCTGCACTTGTTCATCGATAGCTTGAATGAGCATTTCCACTTCATCATACATAATCGGTTGTTGATCATAATCACTCACATGGCGAGATTGATTTCTGCTCAAGCCACGCATCACTCTGATCACCAGTGTATGTTCGGTAGGCGAGTGGAATCCTGCTTGAATATGATGGTAGCGAATGGCTGCCAACCTTGTGGTTAATGTTTGCTTTGAAAGTTGAACGCCAGTGCTTTCTTGGATCAGTTCTTTTTGATGACCAATAAATGAAATTACGCTTCTTGGATCTGCGGGCAGGGCCTGCAGTTGGTGTTCGGCACAATAACGGCTAAATAGACTAAAGCTCGTATTATAAACACGGCGGGTGTTGGCTGAAATTTCATATTCAGTTTCTTCGGCAGCACTTAAATAATCACTTCGAACAGATTGTGGCAGGAAAGTCTCTTCAAAAAAACGTGGCTGTTCAGCACAGTTATTATTGTGATGCTCTGATCCTGTCACTTTTTCATTCGTTACATTGGTGTTATTTTGAGCATTACTATTTGTCCGGATCATTTTAGACATGCCGTTGAAGTGACCTGATATCGAATTAAGAAGGCGTAATTATACGCAAATCACACCTACATCTACCAGTGATAATCGTCATTATCACTGGTAGAGTGCTTATTTGTTCAAATAAACTTCTGTTATCGGAATAGGGCGCATTAAATAACATTTAGCTGGATTATTTAGTTTAAAAAACAGCCAAGATAAATCTATTCTAACAATGGCGATTAATTAAGCGGATATAAAAATAAAGGCAATAATAGTATGAAATTCGTACTTTCCCTATGCGGTGGTTTCTAACTTGGTTAGCCACAGAAGCATAATTTTAAAGAATGGTATAACCATTCTATTGGTTTGCATGAATGGCATGCCGCGAAAACTTGGCTTGTGTGTCGGGTGAAATTTAAGCTAATAACGACAACCGCTTATCTGGTACTTGACGTGATATGATTTGAGCTATTTCTGCCAAAGGCAAAATGAAGCATAAGGGATCGATTCCCAACCAATAAAATGGTTGAACCAATAAAATGGTTGAACCATATATTAATACTTATCGATTTGTACTAGCATGAGGTCCCATTTATGTCATCCGCATTAAACGCGTGCTTAACTAAAGAAACGTATTTATGGAACCGCAAGCTTGGATATATCAACAAGACAAACCGACAGCAGGGAGAAAATTATTATTGCTTGAGGAAGCAGAATTAATTTTTGCCTTACCCTTAATTTATCGCCTTATCAATCCTGAAGCTGTGGCATCTAAACCAGATTGGTTTTGTGACGCTGAGTTACAAACGGTTTCCTATACTGAGTTGGTGACACAATTAAATGAATTGGTCCGATTACGTAAAAAGACACAGCGACTCGACAATGAGCTTAAGAATGTAAACAAAATGCTCAATCAGTATTTTACTGATTTGGGTTGGCGCATGGTTCGTAAAGAGCTATCTCAAATAAAAAAGCGTCAGAAAAAATCCCATATAGAGGTAAGTAGGGATATTATTCAGAGATTAAAGCGTTATATGGAGACACAAAAATTAGACAGTTTTGATCAGGCGATTGATAACTTATTGTCAGAGCATGATGCCGATATCTCACAAAGCCATTTGCAGCATCCAGATGACCTAGATGACAATATGAGTGTCGACGATATGCTTGATGAATAATCTCTGGCTTGTCTCGTCCTGAAATAAAATGGGCAGAGTTAAGTTCTGTTGATCTTTATTATGACGTCGCAATATCGCCTAAAATGAATTTGTTAATAATCGCTTAAATGAGCAAGTAAGCCGTGACTTATCTGTGCAGACACGTAAAATTGCTGTTAAGTTTAAAGGGATATTTTAAGTTTAAGACTCGGTAACATGGGGCATCAGAAATGAGTGTAAGCATTGAAAATGATAGGAAAATTGCTGTCCTGTGCCGAATTGAGCCTGGCTGTCTCGGACCTGATGGTGTGGATCATATTGAGGCTTTTTGTGCTTTGGCCCAGAAAGCGATGCAACATTTCGACGTCGATGTTGGCACTTGGTTGCTGATCCCAAGATACGATAAAACCTTGGAAGAGATGCAATACAGTGTTGCCAATAAATTACTTTCCCGCGAACAAGCGGCTAAATATCTTGTCTCTATCGGACGTGATATTGATAGTTTTGAAGAAAGATTTCAGGATAAACTCACCTCGCTGATTAATTTATACCTTGCGAGAAAACCTTAAAATGAAGACTGCATGTTGCCGAGATGAACCTAAGCTCTAGCCTCGGCGCTTACCTTGTCGCTCATTTTTTAAAGCCGTTTTTATTTTCGCATTCAATTTTTTATAAAAATAGTCAATTACTTCTTATAAAATCAATAGATTAACCGTCACACTTTATCTGCGGCATCATGGTTTTCAACTGATAAATTCAGCTCCAAAACTCAGTTGTCGGTAATTAACTCCGTAAAGTACCTCAAAATTTGCTAGACTAGTCGACTCACTTAATGCTGAATCTTTTTCTTGCGGTATACCCGAATTTTTTGGGTGGTAAGGATGAGTGTAAAGGACGGTTGATGTTCAATCCCATTCCAGAAACCAATCCATACATTAGTTTGTTGCAGCAGGATTTCGGGTTTTCTGAATTTCGGCCTGGCCAAGCGCAAACGATAACACAACTGTTGGCGGGGAAGTCGAGTTTAGCGATTTTTCCGACGGGTTCTGGTAAATCCCTTTGTTATCAATTTACAGCATTGCAGTTACCCCATTTGAGTTTAGTGATTTCGCCTTTACTCGCCTTGATGAAAGATCAGCTGGAATTTTTACAATCTAAGGGAATTAATGCGGCCAGCATAGATTCAACCTTAAGCGTCGAGCAGAGTCAGCAAGTGATGGCAGATGCGCGCTCTGGCAAGCTGAAAATCTTAATGGTGTCGGTGGAGCGTTTCAAAAATGAACGTTTTCGGCAATTTATTCAATCGGTTCCGCTGTCCATGCTGATCGTCGATGAAGCGCATTGTATTTCAGAGTGGGGCCATAATTTTCGGCCCGATTATCTTAAATTGCCCGATTATCGGCGCGAGCTTGAGATCCCATTGGTACTGTTATTGACGGCCACCGCGACACGTAAAGTGAAACTGGATATGGCCAAGCGCTTCGATATAGCGCCCGAACACATAGTACAAACGGGATTTTATCGACCCAATTTAGATTTGACTGTTCTGCCTGTATCAACGCAAGAGAAGAATGCTTTACTGGTTAAGCAGATTGCATCATTCTCAGGTGCCGGTATTGTGTATGTAACTTTGCAGCAAACCGCCGAAACGGTCGCACGACTTTTGAGCCAACAAGGTATCGTCGCCAGTGCCTATCATGCTGGATTTGAAGATGAAAAACGTCAACAAATTCAAAATGATTTTATGCAGGATAAGCTGCAAGTGGTAGTGGCAACCATCGCCTTTGGTATGGGAATCGATAAGAGCAATATCCGTTTTGTGATCCACTATGATTTGCCTAAATCCATTGAAAACTACAGTCAAGAAATCGGCAGAGCAGGGCGTGATGGTGCATTATCCCATTGTGTGACTTTAGCCAATCTTGACGGACTCAATACCGTTGAAAATTTTGTGTATGGCGATACGCCTGAGCGAGAAGGTATAGCGCAAGTCATTGAAGCAATTCGACTTGAACAAGATTCTGGTCAGTGGGAATGTCAGCTTAATGGCGTGTCGACGGCGAGTAATATTCGCCAGTTGCCGTTAAAAACGTTACTTGTGCAGCTAGAAATTCTAGGTGTGGTTAAGCCGTTATTTGCTTACTACGCCGATGTTAATTACAAATTTTTAGTGGATAAACATGTCATTCTGAGCCGCTTTAATCCAGAGCGGCAGGCCTTTTTGACGCAAATTTTTAATCATACGCAGATGAAGAAAATATGGGGCGCATTAGATTTTGATGCCTTGTACAGTGCAACGGGCCATGAACGCAGTCGCGTGTTGGCCGCGCTGGAATATTTAGCTGAACATCAGTTGATTGAATTAGAAACCAAACGAATTACTGATGTTTATCGGGTGGATGTTGCCGCATTAGCGCGTCCGGAACTCATCGATGAGCTGTACCATTATTTTATTGATAAAGAGCAGAAAGAAATTGCGCGAATAGCGCAGTTAGTCCGCTTTTTTGAACTTGAGACGTGCTTAAGCCACAATTTATCCCGTTATTTTGATGATAATGAGACGCCGGCTTTCTGCGGTCATTGCAGTGTCTGCCGCGGCAATTTTGCTAAGTTGAGTTATTCGACGGAACCGACTTGGCCGACAGATCAGCAGATGTTGGCTGATTTACATGAGTTGAAGCACCATTTAACGGCCAAAGGCATAGATGCTTTATCACTTGATACCTATTGTCGTTGCCTTGCTGGCATGTCAGTTCCTTTGGTGAGTCGTTTTCAAGTGCGTAAGTTGAGTGGTTTCGGCCGCTGTGAAAAATTGAGATATGCTGAAATTAAACAGAAAGTTGAGTCACTGTTGTCGCAACTAGATGATAAAAGAGTTGAACATGAATAAGGCCGTAAAAAAGATGTTAGCCACCCATGAACATTTGGTTCACTCTGAAGGTGTGACTGTGGTTTCGCATATGCAAAGGGAAAAAGCGGAGTGGATACAACATACTGTTATGATTGAAGATTGTGACGTGCCGTTTAAATTTAGACGGGTCAAAAAGTATCGTAATCTGCAAGGGCAAAAGATCAATGTCATCTATTACCCAGAGACAGAAACTGTGGCAGGTTTTGAAATAGAAATTATGCAAGTCGTTAGAATTAAACGATTCTAGTTAATGCGCTTCGAGTCTTTGCTTTTATCAATCAGCAAAGACTCGAAGCGCATTTGATTGATGACGCAAGAGTTAAATTCGGCTATTTACTTGGAATATTGATAGGTTGAATCTACTTTCCAAGTTCTGAAACGCAGTTCAGCGCCTTCTGGTAGATAAAACACCTTAGGCAAGCGACTGTCATAGCGCATTTTTAGTTCACCCGGAATACGTACAAAAGCTTCTTTCTTCGCCAATTCGAAACAGGCCATCATAGTGCTTGGGCCTTCAGCGATTTCATCCACTTGATAGTAGTTATAACCCCAACCTTGCACTGTCAGTTCCTTCAATTCCCCGTTTAATCCATGCTTATTGCAATCAACCATTTGAGTCTGACCAATTTGGATTTCGACCATGTAGTCATCTTCGTTTTCTAATTTAGGTAAACTTAAAATGTGCTGCACCATACCTGCTGCCGGAGCAGGGAACATCTTAGTGGCTTCCTGTGCGCTGTAATCTTTTGGATCGAAACGTTGAATACTGATCATAGGCGCATTTAACCCTGTTGGATGTGGTGGGCTCACCGCCGCGGCATTGAATGACAATAGTGCAAATGCAAGGGGAACAGTGCTAACGCTAAATAAGGTCTTCAATTTCATTTTGTTTCTCCTAATCGAACTGAATTGATGTCGATAAATTTGTCTGTGTTCTGCTCCCTATAAACGCAGCAGAGGTAAAAAAGGGTTAAATTATTCAATAAAAAATCGATTTTTTATTCAAATAATCTTTATCAATCTGGATAATAAGGGTTAATTACACTTTCCAATGACTTATTTTGTTAAGTTCGCAGCTATTTCAATTCTTTGCTGTGGCTGTTTTATGACTCATATCATGCGAAAAATATACGAAATAGCCTAGATAAAAACCTTAAAACTTGGATTTCAACTTGCACTGAAAAGCCACCGCTGTGTCTGTCTATAACTGCATAAGGCTGTAATAAAGCCAATCTAACTCAGCTATGTGAGCTTTTTTTACTCATAAATCAAGCGCTAATCCATTAAACCTTGCCTGATATCCTTTGCCTAGTCTAGCTGCCTATCTTAATTTACATATCAGTGTCTCGACTGATGGCAGGAGAGCAGATGCATTATGGGGATCCAAATACACGTTTAAAAGTTTGAAAACAGTATATCTTGATAAATAGTTAATTTGATCTTCATATATTTTGATTTTCAAACTATAATTCAAGCGACGAGTTTTTCACCATTAATAGCGATAGAAATGGAACAGGGGCCATACAATGAAATCAATGACAGCCGAGCAAGCGACAGGGCATCAAGCTACTACGGGAAGCAGCCAAGGGCACTCACTCGCCCAATGGCAGCACGCCCATGAGTTTTCCAGTCAGAACCGCGATGGCGAGAAGAACACTCGCTATGTACTGTATTTAACCGTGATCACTATGGTGGCTGAAATTGCTGCCGGAACCATCTACGGTTCTATGGCACTGCTCGCCGACGGTTGGCACATGGGAACCCATGCCGCGGCCTTTATGATCACGTTATTCGCCTATTCCTATGCCCGTAAACACGCTAACGATCCTGCATTTGCTTTCGGTACTGGCAAAGTGAGTGTGCTTGGCGGTTATACCAGCGCAATAGCGCTAGGACTTGTGGCACTGGTGATGTTGATTGAATCGGGAATGCGACTGATTAACCCTGAGCAAATCCATTTTAACGAAGCCATATTTGTGGCTGTCATAGGTTTGAGCGTTAATGTGCTGAGTGTATTTTTACTCAAGGATCACCATACCCACGACCATGGGCACACTCATGGTCATAGTCACGATCATGGACATCAAGATGATCATGAAGACGAGCATGCTCATCACAGCTGCGAAGCACACTCCTCCCATGACGATCACGTCCATACGGCTCATTCACATGGTGCGGGTCCACATACACATGATGACTCACATGCACACGATGAAAGTCATCAAGATCATAGCCATTGCCATCATAAACAGGAGCACCATGTTGCTCAGCATGAGCATGAGCATGAGAGTCAGAAGGCACACGGTGGTCATGATCACAACCTACGCGCCGCCTATTTTCACGTATTAGCCGATGCGTTAACGTCAGTGCTCGCCATTGCGGCCTTGTTGTTTGGTAAATACATGGGACTGACTTGGCTCGATCCGGTTATGGGTATAGTGGGTGCTGTGATTATTAGCCGTTGGTCATGGGGACTCATTCAGCAAACGAGTCCTATCTTACTTGACGGTGGTGTTAAAGCGTCATTGCAGCGTAAGGTCGTGGAAACTCTTGAGGCCGTACCGGATCATCAAGTGGCCGATTTACATCTTTGGCGAGTGAGTGCCGATCACCATGCTATTATGGTGTCTATCGTGTCCCATTCACCGAAAGATGTCAGTTATTTTAATCAGTTACTGTCACAATTTCCTGAATTGGCTCATATCACTATTGAACTCCATACTTGTCGTCAGCGCGAGTGTATGGTTAAGGAAGCCTAAATGACTGTTGAACATCATCATTCATCAAACCTGAATTTAACGACTGCTCATTCAACGGCCGCACATTCAACAGATCATGCATTAAATCATGTGATTATTGAATTTTACGAAAAGCTGTCGTCTTGGGAACACGCCATTGTACGTGACAAAGGTTTTAGCCTATCGCAGGTGCACACCATTGAGTTACTCGGCGTGCACGGCGCTATGAGGATGAAAGAACTGGCGGATAAAATTGGTGTCACAACAGGTACACTAACGGTTCAAATCGACAAAATGGTTGAAGCTGAGTGGGTTGTACGTCGTCCCCATGAAACCGATCGTCGTTCAATTCTGGTGGAGTTAACCGAAAAGGGTCAAACTTTGTTCCTCGAACATGATGCATTACATCTACAACTCACCACAGATCTCACCGCTAAAATGAGCAGTGAGGAACGAATCGTACTGCTCAATTTGTTGTCTCGTATGAATAACGAGTTTTAATTTACCCTATTTCATCCACTAAAAAGCGTCCCTCGTGGACGCTTTTTTATAGCATGACATCTTTAAAAACGCGATTCATTCTAGATTAATCATCAGCTATTACAGTACCTTACCTTTTGTTACATTCTTGTTGGATTAATAGTTGAACTGGATATTAATTAAGGTAATGTAAGGGCAGATCTCAAGATGGACTTTGTTTAAAAGGAATAGAATGAATAATAAATTACTGCCTTTGTGCATTGCAGGAGTGCTCGGTATGAGCGGTCAACTTCACGCAGAAGAAGATAAATACATTTGGTTAGAAGATGTTGAAGGCGCAAAGCCGATGGAATGGGTGAAAACCCAAAATGCTGCATCTGCCGCCGAAATTAAAGCGTTTAAAGGTTTTGATACCTTAGTGGCGAACAGTCTCGCCATCCTGAACGATAAAGAACGCATTCCCTACGCGACCCACATTGGCGACAAGTTATACAACTTTTGGAAGGATGACACCCATGTGCGCGGTATTTACCGCCGTACTACCATGGAAGAATATGCCAAGGCCGATCCTAAATGGGAGACTGTGCTTGATATCGATGCCTTAGGTAAAGCTGAATCCGTCAATTGGGTATTTAAGGATATTAGCTGTCAGTATCCCGAAAATGAGCGCTGTTTTGTCTCACTTTCCCGCGGCGGTGCCGATGCGGTGGAAGTGCGAGAATTTAATTTAAATACTAAATCCTTTGTTGCCACCAAAGATAAGCCATTCTTTTTAAAAGAAGCCAAATCAAGTCTGAGCTGGATAGATAAAGACCACGCCTTTGTCGGTACTGATTTTGGTGATGGTCAAAGCATGACTGACTCAGGTTATCCACGGGAGGTGAAACTCTGGCAACGTGGTACAGCACTCGAGCAAGCGAAACCGATTTTCACTGGTGACAAAACCTCTGTCGCTGTATCAGGCTGGGTTTTATTCGATGATAAAACACCGCTGAGTTTAGTCACCGAGGCACATACTTTTTATACCGCCAGCCAATATGTCTATCAAGATGGCAAACTCATAGGGTTGCCATTACCTCAAGATGCTGAGATTAAAGGTTATTTTGAAGGTAAGTTATTTATTGAGTTAAAGAGCGATTTAATCAACAAAGACGGTAACTTTAAGCAAGGCGCGGTCGTGTATGCCGATGTGGCGGATCTTATCGCCCAAAAAGCCAAATTCAGTTTATTTGTGAGCCCGACTCAGACCGCATCGATAGCGCAGCTTAGTTTTAGTAAGAGTGCGATTTTCGTGAATTGGCTCGATAACGTGAAAAGCAAATTAGTACGGTATGAGCAAGACGAAAAGGGCGCTTGGCAAAGCACCCAAGTCCCATTCGAAGCGAATGGCGCCCTGACGGTAATGGACGTTGAGCAAGACAGTGATGATTTTTTCGTGAATTACACCAGTTTTCTTGAGCCTTCAAGCCTCTATACGGTTAATGCAAAAACCTTAAATCCGAAGAAAATTAAAGGTATGCCGCAACAGTTTGCTGCGGATAAGTTTAAAACTGAGCAATACTTTGCGACGTCTAAAGATGGCACTAAAGTACCGTACTTTGTGGTGATGGCTAAGGATCTTAAGTTAGATGGCACTAATCCTACGCTACTTTATGGCTATGGTGGGTTTGAAGTCTCACTGCGTCCATCCTATTCGGCCACCATTGGTAAGAATTGGTTAGAGCAGGGCGGCGTATATGTGTTATCTAACATTCGTGGCGGTGGCGAATATGGCCCAGCTTGGCATCAAGCGGCGTTAAAGCCAAATCGACATAAAGCCTATGAGGATTTCGAGGCAATAGCGGAAGATTTGATTGCCCGTAAAATCACGTCAAGCAAACATTTAGGCATCCAAGGTGGCAGCAACGGTGGCCTGTTAATGGGGGCGGCATTTACCCGCAGACCGGATCTGTACAACGCTGTCGTGTGCCAAGTACCTCTGCTTGACATGTTTAGATTCAATAAGTTACTCGCCGGTGCCAGCTGGATGGGCGAATATGGTAATCCGGATATTCCTGAGGAATGGGCTTACATTAAAACGTACTCTCCGTACCATAATCTGCATAAAGACGTGCATTATCCAAAGGTCTTTTTCACCACATCGACCCGTGATGATAGGGTTCACCCAGGTCACGCCCGTAAGATGGTTGCTAAGATGAAAGACATGGGAATTGATGTCTTGTACTACGAAAATATTGAAGGTGGCCACGCCGGCGCTGCAGATAATAATCAAGCTGCGGAACTTAATTCAATGGCGTTTGCCTACTTATTACAGCAATTAAGATAATTACCGCTGGGTTAGCATGAATTGTTAACTCTTCACTGGTAAAACTGAGCAAGACCCTAATAGGTTGGGGAGCAGAAAACGGTCGAACTTATTGAGGTTCGGCCGTTTTTTTAAGTTTATTATTTAATGTTAACAATACCCACAGATAATTTGAGCCATTGCCGAGAGCTTGCTACTATTGCGAAAAAATTTCACTGTCAAAGGCTAAGACTACCTTAAGAATACTAAGTTATTCTCGACAAACAACTAATTTGAGTGAGAGCTATCAGTGTTAGCAAGATTTAAGACTCTATCGGTGAATCGATTCACTTTTATCACAGCGTTATTTTACGTCTGTATTTTCAATATCCCATTGTTTGGCATCATTAAGAAAGGCATTGAAAAACAACCTGATGTCGATCCTATCTTCATCGCTACTGTGCCGTTGTTTTTAACCTTTGCACTCAGTTTTGTATTTTCCTTATTTACGGTGAAGTATCTCGTTAAACCGTTTTTCATCTTACTCACCTTGTTATCATCGAGTGTGTTCTTCGCTGCCTACCAATACAATGTCGTCTTCGATTACGGCATGATAGAAAACACTTTTCAAACCAATCATGCCGAAGCGTTCATGTATGTGAATTTCGCTTCGATAATGAATATGTTACTGACTGGGATTTTACCCGCATACCTTATCTATAAAGCGGATATTCAGTACAAACCTTTCCTAAAAGAACTACTGCATAAAGTGCTTTTTATGCTAGCGATGTTGGCAGGACTGGGCATTATTGCTTTCTTCTATTTTCAAGATTACGCGGCTTTTGGCCGTAACAACGACGAGCTAAAACGTTATATCGTGCCGACATATTTTATCGGCGCTGTCTCTAAGTACATCAATGTGCAGTACTTGCAAACGCCAATGGAATATCAGCAACTTGGCCTCGATGCAAAAAATGTCAGTGCCAACTCAAATGGAAAACCGAATTTATTAGTTCTAGTCGTGGGGGAAACCGCGCGTTCAATGAGTTATCAGTATTATGGCTACGACAAGCCAACCAACGCTCATACCCAAGACCAAGGATTAATAGTCTTTAAAGATACCCATTCATGTGGCACGGCAACGGCGGTATCTTTGCCTTGCATGTTTTCTCGCATGGGACGGGAAGATTACGATTCACGCCGTGCCTATGCTCAAGACACCGCCGTTGATGTGTTGGATCATGGCGGTATTAAAGTGCAGTGGTTTGACAATGATTCTGGCTGTAAAGGGGTGTGTGACCAAGTTGAAAACATAACCATTGATTTGAACAGTGATCCTAAGTTGTGCACTGGCCAATATTGTTTCGACCAAGTGTTACTGAACAAATTAGATGAAGCCTTAGCCAACGCAGAACGCAAAGATACTGTGATTGTATTGCATGTTATTGGTAGTCATGGCCCGACTTATTTCTTACGTTATCCAGCAGAACACCGTAAGTTCACACCGGATTGTCAGCGCAGTGATATACAAAACTGCAGTGAAGATGAGCTGATGAATACCTATGACAATAGTATTTTGTACACTGACTATATTATTAGCGAAGTGGTTAAAAAGTTAGAAAACCAACAAGATAAATTTGATCCAGCCATGTTGTATCTGAGCGATCATGGCGAGTCTTTAGGCGAAAAAGGCATGTATTTACATGGCGCGCCTTACAGTATCGCACCGATTGAGCAGACGAGCATTCCTATGCTTGCTTGGGTGTCAAAAGATTTTAGCAAAGATAATCAATTGGATATGGATTGTTTGGCTGAGCATGCGGCGAAAGGTGGTTTCTCTCATGACAATTTATTCGATAGTCTATTGGGACTAATGAATATCAAAACTGAGGTATATCAGCCTGAATTAGATATCTTTGCTCGCTGCCGTGGTTAATTGTGGACTTAATTGTCGCGAGGTTTAGCTCGTTCTAGTTGGTTCGGTACCGTGATGAGGAAGAGGATGGCAACATCCTCTTTTCTTTTGCTCCCTGTCATAATAATTGATTTCTCCCATATCCAAATCGAATCAGTTGAGTTAACTTAATATATACAAAAACATAACAAATTTATGGTTCGCGATTTATGTCTTCTACTGCAGAAAATAAAGAACTTGATTCTGCCGCGCAAATTTTGCGTTTGGCCGTGCCGCAAATGTCTGCCCTCGATATTCCTGTTACTCCTGAAAATTACACTGTTTGGTATGAATATTTTGCAGGTACAAATCTCGATTTAAATCGCGCGATTGATGGTTTTTTGGCGAATTCTGTCTCTTTTACCAAGGAAGTTAATACCAGTCTTTATAAAACCTTTATCCAAGAACAGTCACCAGAAGTAATTGAAAATGTTCAGATTGAAACACAAATCTTGATCAATAGCCTGTTGAATAAAATCAGCCAGTTGAGTCAAGGAACCGCGGCATTTTCTGGCTCATTAGCCGAGTTTGGTTTGCGATTACAAACTAATCCCGATATCAATACCTTAAACGAGCTGGTTGATGGTGTGGTCGATGAGATGCAGATGCTACTTATCAACAACCGTGAGATGGAGCAAAGTCTGTGTACCATGGGTCAAGAAGTACAAAATCTTAAATCTGAAATGGAAAATCTTAGCCTCGCGGCGATGACAGACCAATTAACGTCTCTGCATAATCGCCGCGCCTATGAATTGAGTATTCAGGATCAAATCTACCGTTCTCAAGATCACCAGACCCGCTGTAGTCTCTTACTGATTGATATCGATAATTTTAAAGCCTTTAACGACACCTATGGTCATTTAACGGGTGATAAAGTATTGGCCTATGTCGCATTAGCCTTAAAGCAATGTGTGCGTGGGGATGACTTTGTTGCGCGTTATGGCGGCGAAGAATTTGTGGTGGTGCTACCTAACACCCATTTTCACGACGCATTGCAAGTGGCTGAAAATCTGCGTGAACGTATTTCTGAGCGGCGCTTAACGGTAGGGAAAGACAAAAAACTTTCCCTTGGCGCGATTACTGTCTCGATTGGGATGGCCTCATTGCAACAGGGTGATGATGCTGAAACGCTGTTTAGTCGCGCCGATAAAGCACTGTACCAAGCTAAGTCTGAAGGCCGTAACTGTGTTAGAGGCTGAGAATGTGGGTACGAGTGTCGATGTTTCAAGGTGTTAAGTATTAGCTCGGTCGCTATTTCGTTAAATAATCATTTACTTAGGATAACAAAACGCCGCAATGATTTGCGGCGTTTTTGTTTGTCTGGGTAGGTGCTATTGATCACTGGGCGGTTTTAAATCCATGTGCATTTTGATCAAATGTTCCTCCATATCGAAGGTCACTTTAAAACCGAGACTCTTGGCAAGACTGGCCATATTGCGATTCTCAAACATGGTAAAGCCGGTGAGCACGGGCGTGTCGTTGGCCTGATAATACTTGATCAATTTTTCGAGTAACAACTTACCTAACCCTATACCTTGATGATCGCCACGCACCGCCATGGCAAACTCGGCCTCGGTATTATCAGGGTCAATAGATGCACGCACGGCACCTAAGGTGATGTCATCGCCATCGGGTCCCTTAGCCGTGGCGATAAAGGCCATCTCACGGGCGTAATCGATTTGAGTTAATACCGCCATTTCTTCATGGGTCATTTTCGAGCGCACCCCAAAATAACGTTTGTATCTGTCTTCATCGGATAACGAATTATCGAAGGCCAAATGTTTAGGCTCATCTTCGGGCAAAATCGGCCTTAGCATTACCTTAAGGCCATTTTTAAGCTCGGCGAATTCTTCTAATTCCTTCGGATAGGGCATGATGGCCATCCGCGATGAACTGTCGGCATTGCCATCATGCAAACGGATATTCACATCGAGCAGAGTGATGTTTTCACCCGCGGCCAGTACTGGGTTTAAATCTAACGAGGCGATTTCAGGACAATCGATAATAATGTGGGATATTTGCGTTAACATCACGCACAGGGCATTCATGTCTAGACCCAGTGGTAAATGTCTGTCCTTTAACTTATGGGTCTTTAACGCTTGGATCACCATATAACGCGCCAGTGCCATATTCAGGGGAGGCAGGGCAACGGCAGCATCATTGGTGGGGTCCCATTCTGAGCCACCTTCGCCAAGGCAAATCGCCGGACCAAAGACGGGATCGCTTATCACGGCCACGCGGATTTCCTGCGCGCCAGCGGTCAACGCCATTTTCTGCACTATCATGCCTTCAATAATGGCTTCGGGATTGGCTTGATGCACCCTCTGGGTAATCGCATTCGCGGCGTGGCGGATATCTTCAGCCGAGGTTAAATTGAGCATCACTCCGTGCACATCGGACTTATGCAAGATGTTAGGGGATTGCACTTTTAACGCTAAGGGATAGCCCGCTTCATTCGCAATGGCCACCGCTTCATCGGCATCTTTCACAAACCAAGTGTCTATGGTGTTAAGCCCATAAGCCCGCAAAATAGGGCTGGCCTCATGGGTTTCCAGTACCGATTTTCCTTTAGCTTGAGCCGCTTGCAGTAATTTGCGCGCCGTGAGGCTATCTGTCGGAATATTATCGGGGATCGATTGCGGCACTTCTTGCAGCAGTTTTTGGTTACGACGGTATTCAACCATGTGCATAAAGGCACCCACAGCACCTTCGGGTGTACGGTAGGTTGATATACCGCCCTTAGTGAAGCGTTTTCGTGCCTGATAAGCCGAGTCTTCACCGCTCCAGTTCGTCAAAATATTGAGGCGATTCTTTTTGGGATGCGCGTGGATCACACTCACCAAAGCATCAGCTATCTCAACACTTTCACCGAGTGCTGAAGGGGAGTGCAAGACCAAAATAGCGTCAAGTTCATTGGAATCCATCAAGATAGTCAAAGCTTTAGCATATCGTGATGCGTTCGCATCACCAATGATATCGATGGGGTTTTGCCTTGACCAAGTATTAGGTAACACGGCTTCTAATTTGGCTATGGTGTCTTCTGATAACTCCGCCAGTTTACCGCCGCGCATAATGAGTTCATCTACCGCTAATACGGCAGGACCGCCACCATTACTGATAATCCCTAAGCGCTCACCTTGCAGCGGATTGGAATGCGCTAAACTTTCAACCGCGGCAAACAGTTCAATTAAATCGTTAACCCGCAACATACCTGCACGGCGAAACGCCGCTTCATACACTGCATCGTTACCGCCAACACCGCCCGTATGCAATTTTGCGGCGCGGGCACCTTCGGCGCTGCGGCCCGATTTAATCACTAGAATTGGTTTATTGCGTGAAGCGGCTCGAGCGGCCGAGAGGAAATGGCGCTTCTCATTCACTGAGTCGATATAAAGCATGATGGCGCTGGTGCGGCTATCGCGGCCAAGGTAATCGAGCAGTTCGTCAAAGTTAATGTCGGTGGCATCACCGAGGGAGATAAAGGAGGAAAAGCCAATACCTTTGTTATTGGCCCAATCGAGTACCGTTGTACAAATGGCGGCCGATTGAGACACAAAGGCTATTTTGCCCGGTAGGGCGCTGGCGTGGGCTAAGCTGGCGTTTAATCCCAATGGGGGTAATAGCATTCCTAAGCTATTTGGCCCCAGAATGCGCATCCCATAACGCTTAGCATTTTGCATGGCAAGGTCGAGCAGGCTCACACCATCTTCGTTAAATTCCTGTGCCATTCCCGCTGCCATAATAATGGCCACCTTACAGCCAAATTGCGCAAGGGTTTCAACGATGGCGGGCACACGGCAAGCGCGGGTACAAATAACCGCTAAATCGGGTTTGATGGGTAAGGCTTCAATATTGGGATAGGCGAGCACACCCATCACTGCCCGATACTTAGGGGTGACTGGCATGATAGGCCCCGAAAAACCACTCGATAGTAGGTTTTTCATCAGCACATTACCCGCGCGTTTTTCGGTATTCGAAGCGCCGATAATGGCAACGGAAGTCGGTTTAAATAAGGAGTTTAATGTACGTTGACTCATAAGCGATTCCATCCCAATCCATGACGCTTCCAGTGTAACCTAGGGTATGAGGACTGCACAGTTAAGTTTCAGGTTCCATTAAGACAAGTTTATTAGCAAATCATGAATTTACGCCAATTTACTGAGAATTAGCGCTCAATACTGAGGATTTCTATCGCGATAACTGCATTTTCCGCATTGCGACACGTAACAATGTGAATAATTTCACTTTCGTGTTTGAAAATCACCCAATATGAAACTACTTTTTAATCACTGTACAATTATTGTGAAGTCCATATGACATACAAGGATGGGGTCGTTGCGGTGCTCGCGGCAGGCGTTGGATATTCGCTGAGTTTGATGACATTGTGGGCTATTGGTCCGGTTATTTCTGTATTGATTATGTTGCTGTGGCAATTTTATCAGCACCAGCAAATGCAGTCAGTTCAACAGCATGATGATAAGTCCTTCAATAACCAACTTGCCGCAGATTGGCAAGCCCATATCAATCTGTATCAAGAGTCAATCACGACACTTAACGGCTGCGAGGCTAACATTGACAGTGTGCTAGCGGTGCAAGGTGACGCAGTCAATTTGCTCGGTGAGTCATTCGATGGTTTAGGGCGGTTAATGACGGAGCAGACAGGATTTATTTCAGCGCTTGTCCAAAGCACGGACGATGCTGAGTTATTCCATTCAGATCAAATGAAGCAATTTGCCAATAATACCTCAATGACGTTAGAGCGCTTTATTCAATCCACCATAGAAATGTCGGCATCAACTATGGAGTTGTTGGAAAAAGTGAATCTCATCTACGAGTCTATGCCTCAAGCGATGAAAGCCTTGCAAGACATAGATCAAATCTCGTCCCAGACTAATTTGCTGGCTTTAAATGCGGCAATTGAAGCGGCGCGGGCGGGTGATGCGGGTAGGGGCTTTGCCGTTGTGGCAGATGAAGTGCGCGCTTTATCTACTCGTAGCGCGGGTTTTAGTGAAAGCATACAAAAACAGCTTAAATCAATTCAAATTCAGATTGAACAATTAACCGTACACGTGAGTAAAGTCGCCGCTCAAGATATGACTTATATTATTGATGCAAAAAAGGATATAGATACTGCACTAAGGCAGATTATCGTTAAAGCAGAGAAGGATTCTCAAGTGATTGAACGTATCGATTCATCGGCACATGAACTAGAACAAGCCATCTCGGATACTATTCGGGGATTGCAGTTCAGTGATATTACTTCCCAAAGCCTGATTTACACAAATCAGTCCCTAAACCATTTAAAAGAATCGCTCAATCGCGTCACTACTATGTCACAACAGGAGTTTGGCATTAAGGGGGATGACATCACAATACAAATGAGTCGCCGACGTCAGGAGACTCATAATCCCGTTTCAAGGGATCAAATTACCTGTGGTGAAATTGAACTCTTTTAATTAGGGATAACACAATGTCAAATATTAAAGTTATTTCATTGCCAGAGCGCTTTGACTTTTATTACCACAAGAAATTCACCAGTGATTATCAAGATATTTTAACGCTTCCAGAGGTTAACCATATTATTTTAGATTTTAGTCGAGTGCTTTACCTCGATAGTTCTGCTTTAGGCATGATGGTACTGCTGCATCGTAAGGCGCAGGAGTTACATATTTCTACGTCTGTAAAAGGTGCACATGGTCAGGCGAATGAAATCCTTAGTATTGCCAATATGCAGAAAATCTACATCATAGAGTAACACTCATTATGGTATCTCTTACTCAGCCGGAACATTTTATCTTAGTTATCGATGATGACGCTATTGCGAGTCAAAGGATCAGTGACTTTATTCATAGCAAAGGTTACAACGTTATTGTTTGTAGTGATCTAGAAGAAGGTTTATTTGAAATAACGCAAAATACGGTTGATTTAATTCTGATTAACTATTGGTTAAAGGATGGTACCGCACTGGCGTTACTGGATAAGTTGAATAAGGATAAAAAAGAAACACCTGTTATAGTCATGAGCGAGACAAAAGAAAATCAATCCGTATTAGCCTGTTTTAGAATGGGGGTTTTGGATTTTGTTGTTAAACCGATAAATGTTGAAATATTTTGGTACAAGGTTGAATGTTTACTTACCCGGGTGCAACTTCAGCATAAAGTAGAGCATCAAAGAATTGAACTTGAAAAAATGCTTTATGAAAAGGCCCGAGAAGAACACATGGCCCGGCATTTATTTGAGCACTTAGTCAATATTGATAATACTGACTTTGATTTTGTACATACTTACTGCCAAGCCAGTGCCAATTTTAGCGGTGATATTATCCTCAATGGCATAGCACCTAATGGCAATTTCTTCTTAATTCTCGCCGATTCAACGGGTCATGGTCTTAGTGCAGCCATGCCCATCATGCGTGTTGCCAGTACATTTAGGGCCATGGTTTCAAAGGGATTTTCTTTAGTTACGTTTATTTATGAACTAAATGCTAAGCTCCACCGAGAAAACCCTGAAGACAGATTTGTTGCCTGTATTATTTTAGAAGCCGATTTTAATCGTAATAAATTACACATTTGGAATGGTGGTATGCCCCCCGTGTATATTCAAACGGGGGGAATTGACTGTTTAACAAACCACAATATTAAAGAAACTGACCATTCTAGTTCAGTCAGTAATCAATCCATCGATAAATTTAAATCGACAAATATGGCCCTTGGTATTTTACCTCCGCATACTTTTATAGCGGATATTGTTACGGTTGATTTACCATCCCATGGACATGCTTGCCTTTTTAGTGATGGTTTAATAGAGCAATATACCCATGACGGTAATCCATTTGGCATTGATAAATTAAAAGATCTATTTATTCATTTGTCCGGTGGTCTAGTCAAATATTTAGAGAACAATATGCATGAGTACTGTTCTGCTGAAAATATTGCCGATGACATCACTATTTGTACCTTAGATTTTGAACGATTAAACACTTGGCATCAAGATCGTGATGTTAGTCGTATTAAAGCCATTATGGATGGTGAGTTCTGCTGGGATGTCAGTATTGCAGGGCCTATGTTACTCAGCGCTGATTATTTAAGTTCATTGAATCAGTTTCTCAGCATAT
This sequence comes from Shewanella sp. NKUCC01_JLK, assembly GCF_019345615.1. Classification (NCBI taxonomy): domain Bacteria; kingdom Pseudomonadati; phylum Pseudomonadota; class Gammaproteobacteria; order Alteromonadales; family Shewanellaceae; genus Shewanella; species Shewanella sp. NKUCC01_JLK. The sequence goes on from NZ_JAHKRD010000005.1 coordinate 176,286, forward strand.
TGGGATTTGCGACTAATTTCTGTCAACGGGTTTTTACTGTTGTCGCAGAGTTATTTAGCAACGCCATTGATCATGGTGTACTAAAATTAGATTCTCGACTAAAAAATGATCCAGAAGGCTTCGAACTGTACCATAGTATTAGGGACAGTTTTGCAGATAGGCTCACGGAAAATGATTGGGTAAAAGTGAGCATCATCTGGCGTTCATCGCAGGATGAATTACATATTAGCGTGGCTGACAGTGGCAAAGGCTTTGAGGGTGATGAAAATTTGATGGCGGACATTCCTCAGTTGTCTGGGCGCGGTCTATGGCTGGTGAAAACATTATCTAAGACATACGAATTAGTACCGCCAGGGAATATAACTAAAGTCATAATGGAATAGCGCATGAGTAAAAGAATATTAATTGTTGATGATTCCGCAGCGATTCGACAAATGGTCGAAGCGACCCTTAAATCGGCTAATTATCAAGTGGTACTGGCCAAAGATGGTCGAGAAGCACTCGATATCTGTAATGGGCAGAGATTTGACTTCATTCTGACAGACCAAAACATGCCTCGAATGGATGGGCTGACCTTAATTAAATCCTTACGTGCTATGTCGGCATTTATGCGTACGCCGATCATTATGCTCACCACGGAAGCGGGCGATGACATGAAGGCCCAAGGGAAAGCCGCGGGTGCGACGGGATGGATGGTAAAACCCTTTGATCCTCAAAAGTTGTTGGCTATTACGGCTAAAGTGCTGGGTTAACTGCAACGGGGTGCGCTATGTCCATCAATATGGCCGAGTTCCATCAGGTCTTTTTTGAAGAAAGTCATGAACATCTTGAAAATATGGAACAATTGCTATTGGCATTGGACCTTGCTTCTCCAGATCCTGAAGAACTGAACACCATTTTCCGTGCTGCACATTCTATAAAAGGCGGCAGTGGTATTTTTGGTTTTACCGCATTAACCAGTGTCACCCATGTGATGGAAAACCTGCTGGATAAAACGCGTAAGGGTAACTTCAAATTAACGTCATCTATTATCGATTTACTGCTGAGTACTGTGGACACGTTATCCCATATCTTGAGCTTGTACCGCGAAGAAGAGCAGATTGATTGGCAGGAGGTCGAATACAGTAAAAGCCAGTTGGTTGCAGCGTTAAATGGTGAGCCTTTTAGTTCATCAGTTGCGATACGTAATGGCACAGACGTCGCTAGCACTCCCACCATAAATGCAACACTCACCGCAGCAGTGGCGGCAGAAGATCTGGGTTTTGGATTTTTTGAAGATGAAATGGCACGTGATATTGCCATCGAAGGTGAAGACTTTGGATTTTTTGATGAGGCTTATCAAGCGGAAGACATCAGCGCTGACAGTGTGGCAAATAACAAAGAGTGTATTGCTGAGCTGTGTGATGTGACAATTGACGATGATGAGTTAGGCTTTGGTTTTTTTGAAGCATTAACGCCAGAATCCTTCGCCAATGAAATCGAGTTATTAAGTTCGAAACCGCTAGTGCAGAAGGTTTATAAGCCAGTGACCACTCGAGCACATCAAGCCAAGGAAACTGGAAGTAGCCAATCCAAAAACACTTTATTTAAAGCCAAAGCGACTGAGCCCACCGCACCCATTTCAACCGTGCCCACGAGTCCTTCTGTGAAAGCAAGCTCGCCTGCAATACTGAGTTCAAACGCAACATCAAACTCATCCGTTGCCCCAAAGCCCAATACCACAGAGGTGAAAACAGCGACAAAAAAATCAGCCACGCCAGCCCAAGATGCCACCTTAAGGGTCGAAACCTCCAAAATAGATACCCTGGTCAATCTCGCTGGCGAGCTGGTGATCACTCAGTCCATGTTGACCCTCATTGGTAACGAGATGACGGGCGATTTAGGTGAGCGACTCAAGACTGCGCTCAATGAATTGGAACGTAATACCCGTGAGATGCAAGAGGCAGTGATGTCGGTGCGTATGCTGCCGGTATCCTTTGTGTTTAACCGTTTCAACCGTTTAGTGAGGGACCTTTCTGAGCAACTGGGTAAAAACGTCAATCTCGTGATTGAAGGTGGCAACACAGAAATTGACAAGGGCATGATTGAAAAGCTCGTCGATCCGCTGACCCACTTAGTGCGCAATAGTTTAGATCACGGTATCGAAAAACCTGAAAAACGGCTCGCTGCGGGTAAATCTGAAGTGGGTGTGTTATCCCTTAAAGCCAGTCAAAGGGGCGGCAATATCGTTATCGCTGTGTACGATAACGGCGCAGGCTTAAATCGTGAACGCATTATTCAAAAGGCGCGGGAAAATGGTTTGCAAGTGGCTGATAACAGTAGCGACAAGCAAGTTTGGCAATTGATTTTTGCCGCAGGATTTTCAACTGCGGAGGAAGTCACAGATGTGTCAGGCCGCGGTGTCGGTATGGATGTGGTGCGCCGTAATATTGAAGCCTTAGGTGGACGCATTGATATTGAGTCCACTGAGGGCCAAGGCTCAACCTTTGAAATCCAGTTGCCACTCACGCTCGCCATTGTCGATGGTATGACGGTTTCTGTGGGAAATCAGATCTACATTCTGCCCTTAGTGCACATCATAGAATCTATTCAGCCGCAAACGGAACAACTTAAATTTCTCGCCAAAGAAAGACTCTTAAAAGTACGTGAAGAGTACTTACCTCTGCTCAATCTTTATCAGCTGATGGAAATTGAGCCCAATGCCCGCTGCCCAGAAGAGGGGATAGTCGTATTGCTCGAAAGCAACCACAAGCGCTTTGGCCTGTGCGTTGATGCCTTAGTTGGCCAGCAGCAAGTGGTGATTAAAAGTCTTGAAAAACATTATCGCAGGATCCCCGGTGTTTCCGGCGCCACCATCATGGGCGATGGCAGCGTCGCGTTGATCCTCGATGTCGAATCGCTCGCTCTGCACATTAAAAATTAAGGAAATAGCCATGGAGAGTCGATCAACTATGACCGCCAAAGTGGAATACAACGCCCATGATGAGGTGGAGTTTTTAAGCTTTATGTTAGGCGAAGAGCACTATGCCCTCGATATTATGTCCGTCAAAGAAATTCGCGGTTATGAGTCGGTCACTAAAATCGCCAACGCCCCTAGCTTTATAAAAGGCGTGATTAATTTGCGCGGTGACATAGTGCCCATCGTGGATTTGCGTATGAAATTTGCTGTTGGAACCGCCACTTATAACGAGTTCACTATCGTTATTATGCTCAATGTGTTTGAACGTATAGTCGGCATAGTGGTCGATGCCGTCTCCGATGTGATTAAGCTGTCGGCGGAGGAAATCTTACCTGCCCCAGAATTTGGGGTGGCGTTCGATAGCCGCTACCTCAAAGGCTTAGCCACAGTCGAGGATAAGATGATCATTTTAGTAAATATTCAGGCTCTGATCAGCAGTGATGAGCTGGGTCTAATTGATGCAAATAGTCTGACTGATCAGGAGTAACAATAATGAGTATTTTCAATTTTTTTGGCAATGATGAGGCGCGTGAGCAAAGGGATGAAGAGCGTCAGCGCTATTTTCAGCTACTTGATAACAGTGGCAACAGCTTTATGATAGCTGACAGTCAGCGCAATATTATTTATGCGAATAAAGCCGTCGTCCGTTTACTACAAGAGGCAGAGGACGATATTCGTAAAGAGTTACCTCAGTTCTCGGTTGCCAAACTGATCGGCAGTAATATCGACATTTTCCATAAAAATCCTGCACATCAGCGTAATTTATTAGAGCGTCTAACCCAATCCCATACCGCGCAAATCACCATAGGCAAACGTACTTTTAGGTTGATTTTGACGCCGATTATCACGGCTGAAAATAAGCATTTAGGCACAGGTGTTGAGTGGATAGACCGCACCGAAAGTATCGAAGCCGAGCGAGCAACCCTGCGCATCCTCGAAGCGCTCAATAATACCAGTACCAACGTTATGATAGCCGATGCTAACCGTACGATCATTTATATGAATCGCTCGGTCGAAACTATGTTGCGCCATTCTGAAAGTGAGATCAGACAAGCCTTACCGCATTTTTCCGTGGATAAAATCCTCGGCAGCTCTATGGATATCTTCCACCGCAATCCTGCTCACCAAGCAAGTTTACTCGATAAATTAGACCGTAAATATGAATCGCTTATCAAGGTCGCGAGTTGCCATTTTCGCTTAACCGCCAGCCCCATAGTGTCTAAAGGAGGTGAGCGCTTAGGGACTGTGGTTGAGTGGCTCGACCGCACCATTGAAGTCCAAACCGAGCAGGAAATTTCCCGCATAGTCACAGCCGCAGCTGCGGGTGATTTCTCCCAAAGGGCGGAAACAGATGGCAAGCAAGGTTTCTTTTTAATGCTAGCGAACAATTTAAATTCGTTAATTGAAACCTCGGAACGTGGATTGCAAGATGTGGCGCGGGTGCTGATGGCGCTGGCCGACGGAGATCTCACCACTCGCATTTATAACGACTATGAAGGCACCTTTGATGATTTGAAAAATTACTCAAATCAAACGGCTGAAAAGTTATCCTTCATGATCCAAGATATTCAACGAGCCGCGGATACCATCAATACCGCTTCGGCAGAAATAGCTCAAGGCAACGCTGATTTATCCAGCCGCACCGAAGAACAAGCTTCGAGCCTAGAGCAAACCTCGGCCAGCATGGAGGAACTCACAGGTACAGTGAAACTCAATGCGGATAATGCCAGTCAAGCCAATGCCTTAGCCTCTAAAGCGGCTGAAGTCGCTGTGGACGGTGGTGAGCTTATTCAGCAAGTTGTCCAGACCATGGCATCGATTAATGAATCGGCGCGTAAGATTGCCGACATTATTGGTGTTATCGATGGCATTGCTTTCCAGACCAATATCTTAGCGCTCAATGCTGCGGTTGAAGCGGCGCGGGCGGGCGAACAAGGCCGCGGCTTTGCTGTGGTCGCGTCAGAAGTGCGTAGCTTAGCCCAACGTTCGGCCAATGCAGCTAAAGATATCAAGGCACTGATCTCGGATTCTGTGTCTAAAATCGAGAGTGGCAACAGCCTTGTCGGTAAGTCCGGCGATACCATGAAGGAAATTGTCATTGCCATTAAACGGGTGAACGACATCATGGCGGAAATTGCCTCAGCCTCTAATGAGCAGGCCATCGGTATCGATGAGATCAGCAAAGCCGTAGTGCAAATGGATGAAATGACGCAACAAAATGCGGCATTGGTTGAAGAAGCGGCCGCTGCAGCGGAAAGCATGCAATCCCAAGCGCAGCAACTCTCAGACAGTGTCGCCAGTTTTCGCGTGGACGACGAAGATGAAGCCCCAAGACGCAGCAACGCGAGATTAGCGGCGCCCAAAGCGAAGGCGATGAAACCCATCAAACAGCAGCTTCAACCTATGGCAAAATCAAGGGTGACAGAGAAACCTAAAACCAATGCGATGAAGCCCATGAAGCAAGATCAAGATGAATGGGAAGAATTTTAATTGAGTGAAAACAAACCATTGGAACGAGAGTTTACCTATACCTCGGTGCACTTTAATACCGCGAGGACGACGCTGTACCGCTTAGCGGGGATCAAACTCGCCGATAGCAAGGATGCTATGGTGTATAGCCGTTTAGTGCGGCGGATCAGAACATTGAAATTAGCCGGATTTTCGGCTTATTTTGAGTATCTGCTAAGCCATGAAAACGAACACCAAGAATTTATCAATGCGTTAACCACTAATCAAACAGCATTTTTTCGGGAACCGCATCACTTTGAAGTGTTAAAGCAATATTTAATCGATAACCCTGATACCCGCAGGATCTGGTGTGCGGCCAGTAGCACAGGGGAAGAACCATACTCGATTGCGATTGCTGTCGCTGAACATTTCAACAGTTTTAAAACGCCTATCGAGATCATTGCTTCCGATATCGACAGCGGCGTGCTTAAAAAGGCTGAAATGGGCATTTATCCCTTAGACAGGATCGATACAGTCAGCGATATCCGCAAGAAACGTTTTTTTCACCGCGGACGCGGTTCACAGTTGGGCAATGTGCGCGTTGTGCCCGAATTAAAGCAGATGCTCAAGTTTACCCGCATCAATTTACTCGATTCTTTTTGGCCGCTTAAAATGCCAATCGATGTGATTTTTTGCCGTAATGTAATGATTTATTTCGATAAAGAAACGCAGGAAGTCATATTAAAACACATGATGAACTCCCTTAGCGAGGATGGGCTTTATATTGCGGGACATTCGGAAAATTTTAATATGTTCCCGCAAATCATCACTGCCGTTGGTCAAACAACCTATCGGCCAGTGAAGGGGCTCATGAGTGCTAAAACCTAATATCGAATATGCTATTGCAGAGCCGAATCGCTATCACGATCATCATTTTGGTTGCGATGCGGTAAAAATATTACCCGGCGAGTATTTTGCGACCCGTGAAGATACCATGATAGTGACAGTGTTAGGCTCCTGCGTCTCAGTGTGCTTGTATGATCCTAAGCTCAAAATTGGCGGAATGAATCACTTTTTATTGCCAAGTGACAATAGCAATTGTACTGGGGTGCTCGCCGATTCTGCCCGTTACGGCGTGTATGCCATGGAGTTGTTAATCAACGACTTGCTCAAGCTTGGCGCACAGCGCAACTCACTCGAAGCTAAGGTGTTTGGGGGCGGCAATATGTTACGCAGTTTTACTGTGCACAACATTGGTGAGCGTAATGCTGAGTTTGTGATTGAATACCTCAATCTGGAAAATATCCCTATCGTTGCTGCCGATTTACTCGATGTGTATCCGCGCAAAGTGTATTTTTTTCCCCATACGGGAAAAGTGAAAGTCCGCAAAATTAAATCCATGCATAACAGTACAATTCTTGACAGGGAAAGTGAGTACCGTTTACGGGTTCGTAATTTACCTTCGGGCGGCGACGTTGAACTATTTGGTGATTAAGTTATGACGATCAAAGTGTTAGTTGTTGACGATTCTGCGCTGATGCGCAGCTTGCTCGGTAAAATGATTGAGGCTGACTCTGAACTGTCTCTGGTTGGGCTCGCTGCCGATGCCTATGAGGCCAAGGATCTGGTGAATCAATTTCGCCCCGATGTGATTACCTTAGACATTGAAATGCCCAAAGTAGACGGTTTAACATTTTTGGACCGCTTGATGAAAGCCAGACCCACTGCGGTGGTGATGATTTCATCGTTAACCGAGCAGGGCGCTGATGCGACATTTAACGCCTTGGCCTTAGGCGCGGTGGATTTTATCCCTAAACCGAAATTAGACTCGCCCCAAGGTATCCATGATTATCAGGATTTGATTTTAGATAAGATCAAATCTGCCGCGAAAGCCAAAATCATCAAACCGCAGAAATTTGTTGAGCCAGTACGCCCTGTTTCAAGTAAGCGACCAGTATTGGCCAATACAACCCTGACTCAGCATTTAGTCGCGATAGGCGCATCTACTGGCGGTACTGAAGCCATTCTTTATGTATTACAACATTTACCCGCGGCTATGCCGCCGATAGTGATCACCCAACATATGCCAGCGGGGTTTACCCGAACTTTTGCGGAACGTTTAAACCGACAGTCACGGATCACTGTCAAAGAAGCCGAGCATGGGGAACGACTCTTACCCAGTTATGCCTATGTTGCACCTGGGGATCATCACCTTGAGATCATCAAAGTGGGTGGTAGTTATAAAGTCAAATTAACCCAAGATGAAAAGGTCAGTGGCCACAGACCTTCGGTCGATGTGATGTTTACGGCCTTGGCCCAATGTGCCGCGCCCAATATGAGCGCGATGATTTTAACTGGTATGGGCAAAGATGGCGCCGAAGGCATGGTGGCGCTACACCAAAAAGGCGTCACTACATTTGCCCAAGATGAACAAAGTTGTGTGGTATTTGGCATGCCACGAGAAGCAATAAAGTGCCGTGCAGTAGATTATGTGGTGGAGTTATCGCAGATGCCGAGCAAGCTCATTAACCATTTAAGCTCACTGTGACCGCCCACGCTGAGTGGGATTAAAAAGTAACGAATAGAGCGTGAGTCTCGCAGGAAGAGCATTACGCCGAACTGATTTGTGCGCTGCAGTGGCTCATTCTGTTTAGGGTTAGTCAGTCGGAGAAACCACGAGCTGATTTCTACCTAAACGCTTAGCTTCGTAAAGGTTTTTATCTGCCAGTAACAGGCAATCTTGAAATTCCTCACATTGATCCGAAAAGGCTAAACCGCCGCTGAGCGTCACCTTAAATTCGACGCCATCTTCAACAAATACGATATGGCTAAAGCTTTCACGGATCGCATTCAACTTGGCAATCGCCAGTGGTTTTTGCATATCTGGCAGCACTAACATAAATTCTTCACCACCGTAGCGGCCGGTAAAGTCAGTTTGACGTAAGGATTGTTGTAACAGGTGGGCAAATGCCAACAACACCTTATCACCACCGGAATGACCATAAGTATCGTTGACCTTTTTGAAGTGATCTAAATCGAACATGGCAATACAAACTTGAGAGTTAATCCGTTTCGCTACGTTAAAACAGCGTCTCGCAGCCACCAGAATTTGGGTATGGTTTAACAGCCCAGTTAAGCTGTCGCGACTAGCCGAACTGCGAATGTCATGACCCCGCTGAGCACGGGAAATCACCTGCGCGACGAATAAACTCGGCGCGGTTTGCTTTGAAATTAAGTCATCTGATCCCGCTTGTATGATGCTGACTTTATTCTGCATTGTATCGTCTGAGCTCAACACGAGAATTGGGCTCGAGGTGTATTTATCCAATTGGCGGATCATCTTTGCCAGCTCAAGCCCGTTCACTTCGGGCATGTACAAATCGAAGATAAACAAATCAGGCTCAAATTGCTCAAGGGCAGGCAAGACTTGCTCGGCACTGGACAACCCTTTTACCATCAAACCATGGCTGCGTAACAGGCTTGAAAAGTAATCCACCATAGATTGTTGATCATCCACCAGTAACACCTTAAGCGGCTGTTTCTCTGACATTTTGAGAGATTGATGGATTTTGCGCACCAATAAAGTGGTTTCCGCAGGTTTAACAAAATATTCGCTGACGTTGGCACGAATGGCCAATAGCCGCATGTCAAAATCCCCCCGCGAGGATAAAACAAACACTCGGGTATTGTTCTTCTCAAACTCAGTGGCGGCTTCGAACAAGGCCTCTTCAGTCCAATCGGGCAGAATTAAATCCAATAGAATCAGATCGAAGGGCGTTTCATTTTGCACCACCAAAAAGCTCGTGAAATTCAAAAAATGCTGCACACTAAAACCGAACTCTCGCAGCTGCTTTGTGATCATCGCACCGACATTACCATCGTCTTCTATGATGGCAATATGGTGCTCATGGCGCGCCTTTGACGGTTTATAGGGGCTTTGCTGCATTTGCGCCTCTACTACTGGCGCCGACGGTTGGCCACGCATATTGTTTTGTAACAACTGGTGGAAGAGGGTATCTAAGCCTTTGATAGTAGGAAGTTCGGGGGCTGGCGCATTGAGCAGCCCCTTAAGCAGCAACTCCAGTTTATCGACTATGTGTTTGGTATCTGACAACCCAAAGGTCTCGCTCGACCCTTTTAAGTTATGCACCTCTCGGTACACGGCAGACAGCATGTGAGCGTCCCAATTTTTACGCAATGAAATCCACAAGGTAATGATTTGTTTCTTTTTATCCGGCAGTGCATGTAAAAACTGTCGTTTAAGTTGCTCTAACGAATCTTCAAAACTCATAGGCAATAGATATCCTAAATAATTGAGCCCTAGGTCTTAATCTCTATATAGACGCTACGCCAAGACGTTAAAACCCGTTCACTCCCACACTGAAATGGAAACTGCTCTGGAGAAGCATGTAACAGATTCAATCAATTGCACTTATCTTTACACTCACTCATAGAGTGTAAACCACTGCGAAAAAAACGACGGGAAAATGCTGAGATTGCATAGGCATTGATAAGAATATTGGGGCGAATAGCCGAAATCAGCACAGTGATCGCGAGCTGCATAATGCTAAATATTTTATGCAAAACAGCATGATAATGATGACATGTATTTTTTATCAAATACGATTGTGATAAGTTAGCGTCTGTAAAAATAATCACTTGTTGCAAAAGGATCGTTGTCAGTGAGCACAGTGTTTTATAATGACCACGCCGAAATACTCGCGGCGCAGTATTTGTCTAAAACCTTTGAAGAAGTGCATTCGAGTTGGTTGCATCATCTTTTGCCTCTACTCACCCAAAATACATTGTCGATATTGGATGTGGGAGCTGGTTCTGGGCGGGATGTGTATTATTTAGCCGAAAAAGCACAGAGCAAAAAGACACAAATTATTGCAGTCGAACCTGCGGTTGTTTTAGCGAAAATGGGGCAGGTGTTAACTCGGGATCTACCCGTGCGTTGGATTGAGGATGGTTTACCTCAGTTGCAAAAAGTGGTTGGCCTAGCGCAATAGTTTGATCTGATTTTACTCAGCGCTGTGTGGATGCATTTATCTCCCTCAGAGCGCCCACTTGCACTAGCAACACTCTCACGCTTACTCAATTCGACTGGACTTTTAGTCATCAGTTTGCGCCATGGCCCAAGCCCCGATGCGCGCGTTATGCACCCAGTCAGTGCCGATGAACTGCTCACACTTGCTGCAGATTGTCAGCTACGACTTTTAGATTTGAGCCAAGATGAAACCGATAAACTCGGTCGCTCACAAGTGCATTGGCAGACGTTAGTTTTTACACCCAAACTGATGCCAAACGTAAATGCACCTGAAGCAAGCGTTATTATTCAGGAGCGACTGAATGCCGATTGATGCGAGAAGACAAGTTGAATTTATTAGCTATTTACAACGTCTGTTAGTTGAAGGGGATTTCGTTGCAACTTACAAATTTGCCTTACTGCATGCGATCGCCGATATCTGTATCGAACGGCCATTAATACTCAATGCCGATCCTGCGCTGAAAACCGCCATCAGTATTGATGATTTGGTAGAGAAGTTTATTGAACTTTACTGGCAACACTCTTTGCCTTTTGGTGCCAATGATGGGTATTTTGTCTTGATCCAAAATAGTGGAAAGCAATCAGCCTTGATCAACAGTTTGATTGAACTACGCCATCAAGGTGTTAACAGTCTATCCCAGTTAAAAGCGCATCTTAGTTATCCAGCTTTATTGCGTAAAACGCGCGGTACGTTTAAAGATGGCCCCTTATGGCGCTTACAAAACTTGTCACGTAATGAAGAATGTTTTCTTTATCCCCATGATAAAACGAAAAATTACATCGAGTTGAATCCGGGTATCGCATTTTGCTTCAGGCGATTTCACGATTTAGTGGTGTCATTGGCTCGTACTCAATGGGTACAAAAAATCGCCGAGTTTCCAGCAAATCAAGTGATTATAGGCAGTAAAGGCAATTTAAGTGAGTTTCTGTTTGGTAGCGACAGACAGACGATCACCCATGCTAGACCTGTACTGCTTGATATCCAAAAAGGCCAATGCTTCTATTGCCAAAAATCATTAAAAGAAACAGGCGAAGTGGATCATTTTATCCCTTGGGCACGATATCCTAATGATTTAGGCCATAATTTTGTCCTCGCACATAGCAGTTGTAATAATCAAAAACGCGATCATCTTGCCGTTCAGCACCATAAAGATAACTGGTATGAGCAAAATATTATCCGGCATGGCCAAACGTTACACTCTGAACTCAGTCGATATTTCGTCTGTGAGAGTGATCGCTCTGAAGCCATTACTACTTGGGCTTATCAGCTTGCAGGACAAAATCGCTCGCCTCTCTGGCTCGATAAAAAGACCTTTGTGCCTTTTAACGCATTAGACAATGACCTGTCAAATACTGCAATTTAGAGCATGCTCACAGCTTTATGGCACTTATTTTTAGCACTCGCCAAGGTAAGCAACTGTGCTGCAATTGAATGAGCAACGCTGCCAAGCTAAAGTAATCAATGAACTATTTACATGTTATCTTGGTGGCATTACATTTTATCTTCATTGATTTTGTTACCTGTTGATAGTAAAGGTTTAATTTCTGCCAAGGTAATTGATTTCAAAGAGAATAAGGAGTATTTGGTAGACATATATGGCGCACTCGTTCAGTGACAACAAGCAGATGAATGCACCATGGAATTTATTGATAATACATGTCTAGTTTTGGAGGTTAGATGATGAAATCGATTTTCTTACTGCCCATATCTGTGCTTGTGCTGATAGGTTGTACAACGCCTAAATCGCCGAGCGAAGTCTATGACGAGTACAATGCTAAGGTACAGCAGGGGATGAGTTATCAAGAGGACAAGGCTTACTATACCCAACGTAAGCAAGCGGATGTTGAGTCTAAGTTCCCACAGTATATGCAGCAGATGAAGCAGTCCCGCGATGAAGTGATCGCATCTTATCTTTCATTTTCAAAAGCGACTGCCAAGTGCAAAGCACTCACCTTAGTGTCGCAGGTGATAGAAGGGGATACGGCCGTTCTTGAATATGCACAAAAAGATCTCTGTGGTAATGCATCGGAGGCGAATGAAAAACAAAGAATTAGCATGATAAATGAAGGTGGTTGGAAAATTGATGAGCTCCAAATTAGTCTCTAAATCATTTGGAATGTCGTATCTATGACAGGATTTTATGAGTTTTTTAGCCTGCCAAACGGAGTTGAAGTTACTTGCCCCCATTGTGCTGGCTGCGCCACTTTTACCTTTGCCCATGTTTTTCGTTTAGAGAAAAAAGATGTGCATTTATTTGAGGGTAGGCAGTTTGAGATCAAGCTGTTTAATCAAAGATTTGCTCATAAATGGCCTGGAGTGCAGTTTTTCCCTCCGCTATTGGATGCTTCTTGGCGGGAAAAATTGCCAGAAAAATACCAAGGTACTTCGACTTGGGAACATAGGGCAAACAGTGCTTTTACAGATGGTACAGATCTTGGTCTTATTTGTTGTTATCAGTGTATGGCAAAACAGAAACATCGACTTGAATGGCCCAATGACGCATTTTATTCCCTTGAGTTTAAAGGTCATTCACTTTGGGCATTTAATAAACAGATGATGCTTCAGATCCGTGATTATATTCAGGCCAAAGATCGCGATGCGGTATTCGAGTCTGAGCCGATAGTCATTCGACATTTGCCGACAATTTTTAAACTGGCTAAAAATCGCGAGATATTGGTTAAAAAAATTAATAAGCTAATTTATAGCCCATAGTTTCTACATACCTATTTCAAAGACTTGTGTGGTCAATCTCATCGAGTAGTTGTGTTAAGTTTTCTGTGACTCGGATATTTGCTTTTCTATTAGTTATTACAGTTAGCGGGTCTATTATCATGTCGAAATATCATATTGGCACTACCGAGGATGAATTCGAACCCGGTTCCGGCGGCCATATACTTCGTAACAAACTCGCGATAACCGATGAAGAGGATATGGCAGAGGTAGAGACTCAGTTGTTACTAAAGCTTTATGAGTACGTGTTTCAATCTAGTGTTATTGAAAGCGAGCATCTATCGGTTGGTTTGCTCTTTGAGTGGCATCGAAAATGGCTCGGTAATGTTTATTACTGGGCTGGTGAGCGGCGTACAGTCAATATGGGAAAAGGTGGTTTCGAATTTACGGCAGCGGCTCAAATACTTAAGTGTCTCACTCAGTTTGAAAAGGAATATTTAAGCAAGTTCAATGGTTTAAATTCGTTTTCTAGAGACGAAGTTGTGAGTTACTTGGCTGAAAGTCATGTGGAATTTATCCTAATTCACCCATTTAGAGAGGGAAATGGACGTTTGTCACGTTTGATACTCGATGTGATGGCAGTAAAGGCGGGTTATCTCCCACTTGATTATGGGATTTGGGAACAAAATAGAGATTTTTATTTTAAGTCAATTCAAGCAGGGTTGGGTGGGGATTATCAACATATGGCTCGTTTGGTAAACGATGTGCTCAGCGCTAAAAACGAATGAAGTTTAGGCTAAGGTCAAATGACTGAAACGGCTTTTTTTGGCCTTCAATTTTGCTTCAACTTCAGCCGTAGTTTTACCCGTCTCAATAGCGGTTGAACTGGCCACAGCGCGATAGAGTCGATTTTGAGTCACTTGTGTGTTTTTTGATTTAGCTTTCATAGGATCAACCTCAATTAAGTGCATGAATTATAGCACTCTAGATAACGAATAGACAGCTGTGTATCCAAGGCCCAAAGCAGCAATACTTCATGTTTTACCAATCATATCGCTCTTTAGATATCGATAAAAAGTCGTCAGTAGGTTCTCCAATGACGACTCTTTTAATCAAGCTGACATAGCCGATTAAGGTTTATCAAAGCACAACATTACGCGCTTTTTCTCGCTTCCATTTCAGCTTGACTTGAAAGGTACTCATCGAAAGTGCCTTGGAAGTTAATCACTTTTTTATCTTTAATATCAATGATACGTGTTGCAAGTGACGATACAAACTCACGGTCATGACTGACGAATATCAAAGTGCCTTCAAAGTCTTTCAACGCATTATTGAGTGCTTCGATGGCTTCCATGTCCATGTGGTTAGTCGGTTCGTCCATGATCAGCACATTGATGTCTTGCATCATTAACTTACCGAATAACAAGCGGTTTTTCTCTCCGCCTGAACAGTTACGAGCTTTCTTGTTCGCGTCATCTTCAGTGAACAGCAGACGGCCTAACATGGCGCGTACCATAAGATCGTTGTGCTTAGGTTGGCGCCACTGTGACATCCAATCCATTAATGTGTAGTCATTATCAAATTCGTCACTGCTGTCTTGTGGACAGTAGCCGATTGATGCGTTTTCTGACCACTTGATCACGCCTTTATTATGTTCTAAATCATTGACTAAGCAACGTAGGAAAGTGGTTTTACCCACGCCGTTTTCGCCGATAATCGCTAATTTTGCACCGGCTTCGAGGATTAAGTCGCCGCCTTCGAATAGCAGCTCACCATCAAACCCATGGGCCAAATCTTCGAGGATCAGTGCTTGGCGATGCATTTTCTTGCCAGCATCGAAACGAATAGAAGGGTGAATACGGCTTGATGATTTCACTTCATCAAGCTTGATCTTGTCCATTTTTTTCGCGCGCGAGCTGGCTTGTTTTGCCTTAGATGCGTTGGCACCGAAGCGGTTAACGAAGTCTTGCAGTTCTTCGATTTCAGCACTCTTCTTGGCGTTGCCCGATAATAATTGTTCACGGATCAAAGACGATTGTGCAAGGAAGTATTCGTAGTTACCAGGGTAAATGCGCAGTTCGCCATAATCGATATCAGCCATGTGGGTACATACGGCATTCAAGAAATGCCTATCATGGGAAATAATGATCATGGTGCATTTGCGTTTGTTCAACTCGGCTTCTAACCAGCTAATGGTATGTATGTCCAAGTTGTTGGTTGGTTCGTCGAGCAGCAAAATATCTGGGTTGGCAAATAGTGCTTGTGCCAACAATACCCGCAGTTTCCAACCCGGTGCGACTTGTTGCATTAGGCCGTAATGGAAAGATTCTTCAATACCCGCTTCGAGCAGAATTTCACCGGCGCGGCTTTCGGCGCTGTAGCCATCCATTTCGGCAAATTCACTTTCAAGATCGCCAACGCGCATGCCATCTTCTTCGGTCATATTCGGATTGGCGTAGATTGCATCGCGTTCCTGTTTGACTTTCCACAGGGCAACATCCCCCATGATCACCGCATCGATCACACTGTATTGTTCAAACGCGAACTGATCTTGGCTTAGGGTACCGACTTTTAAGCCGGGCGTGATGGAAACATTGCCAGAGGTTGGCGCTAACGCTCCGCTGAGGATCTTCATAAAGGTCGATTTGCCACAGCCATTCGCGCCGATCAAACCATAGCGGTGACCATTGCCAAATTTCGCTGAAATGTTTTCAAACAATGGCTCAGGGCCAAACTGCATCGTGATGTTCGCGGTAGAGATCAAAGGAGCTTTCCTAGGTATTTGCTAACGGGGATTGTGACAAACAAGCCTCAAAATGAAACATGCGCTTCACCCACTCTAAGCCAAAACATTAAAGTTGGGATAATAAGGTCGCGGAGTATACAGACTAAGGGCTAAAGATGCGAGCAAGGATGTGATGCGCAGCTATAAATCGAGCCGTTTCAGTTGCGTTTATTTTGAGGTTGACCCAAGGCATCAGCGGATCATAGGTAAAATTTAGAAATGGGTTTGAGCTTGACGCTGAGTTCATACCTGTTAGCGTGATATCGCGGATATGTAGATTAAAACTGTCAGCTGCGGCGTATTTTCTTTGCCCTAAAGCCGATACCAAACCTCGCTAGCGCAAATAAAAGAAGGCGTTTAGCTTATTTACCGTTATTATTCCCGCAGTTTTGTCGAGCAGCAGATTTTACGGCTAATATTTAATGGCTCTGTTTGGAGGCTTCAGGTCCTTAAGATTTAAGATCTAAGCATCACGAGTAACAAGGCTTAACGCCCTATGCTATTGCCGTAACAACGTCAGTGACTCATGACTTCATAACTTGAGTGATTTCTCTAATCGCGAGTTGTTAGTAGCGAATTGAGTCACTCGTTTAACAACTCAAAACCGTAAACTAATACAGTAAAATCAGCCAATAGGGCTGAACTTGGAATTCCCATGATTGAAGAGCAACAGAACAACCCATTACACGGCCTCAAACTCGAGACAATGATCACTGAGTTAGTCGATTTTTATGGCTGGAAAATTTTATACGCGGCATTAAAGCTAGGTTGCTTTAACACCAACCCGACCATTGAGGCCTGTATTATTTTCCTCAAGAAGACTGAGTGGGCGCGGGAGAAAGTGGAAAACTTTTACCTGTATCGATTCAAGCGTATGCCTAAAGCCGTCGGTGAGCAGTTTGATCTTAAGCCACGCGAACGAGGTTTTGCCTCAGGTATCGCGCCGCGTAAACCGATGGAACTCACCATAGAATCTATCGCTAAAATGCAGGCACAAGCCAGCGCCGAGTACGAAGCGGGTAATAAACGTCCTAACTCTGGTTATGGCTCAGGTAAGAGCTTTGGTAATGGTTCAGGTAAAAGCTCAGGCAAAAAACCTACGGGTGGACGTGGCACCGGCTCTGGATATGATTCATCGAATAGCAACTCACAGCGCCGCAGCGAACTCCGAAACGAGCCAAGAAACGATTCAAGAATGGCTGAACGTTCAGGACCAAGCCCATCGACGGATGACAACGATCCGTGGGGCACTAAACGCGGCTAATCCCATGTCTGCCGAATTGTGTGGGCATGGTTTTTCACAGGCGTTAGTTTTACATTCGTTATTTACAGTGACTAGCCTCAGCTTGCTATTTCCGTACCCGTAAAAATTAGCTCTGGTATGAGTTAGCTTTTGTAAGAGTCGTTTTGAAGTCATGGTTCTAGTTGTATGATAGAACATCTGATTTATCGCCTGATTTAAAGAGAAGAGGTTAGCTGTTGAATACAGCCAACCTCTTTTTTATGATTAACTATTCACTTTATTGCATTAAGGTGAGAAAAATCTCGGGGATTATAGTTTTAGATTTGCATATCTAGTGCATAACCAGTTAATTCATCAATTTGCAATCAGATGGTGCCGGTTGCTCATGTTTACGACCAATACCAGCGCCTTCTCTAACTCCTGTGCTTTATACTTTGTGTCTTTTGTTCATCTTCGTCGCTTAAATGTCCAGAGTTAACGTCAAGGTGTTTGACGATACAGCTCCAAGGTAACCATTTAAATGTTGGATTATCATTGGGTAAGTAGTTTTAGCCGTCTTGCTCCACCAGCATTCTCTGTTGCCAAACGCCGCTGCCGACTTGCAGATGCGTAATGGCCAAACCATAGGTTTCGGCGCTGCCGTCATTCCGCGCTAAGGGATATGTCAATCACTACTATATGCGAACTGTGGTTAGGCTTAGCGGCTGGTGTTCGTTTGTGTCTAATGCGGGATTACTTAAGTTTGTCTGACATAGCTGAAAAACTGACAATGAGCCCAGCCACCTTAAAACGGTGTTTGCCCGAGATGGATTTAAACTTTGCCCAACTCGCTGATACTTGCTGATGAGACCCGTTTAATCAAAGCACTGTATTACTTGGCTACACCTGTGCAAGATGTATTGCCACTTCTTTATCCTTCAGCGACGCCAGTGATTATAGGCGTTCCTTTAAACGCTGGACTGGCCAATTCCCCACTTTTTCGCAGCTGGCTTGCTTAAGCCATAAGCTATTAAAAACTATCCTAGTAATATCTCTAAGCTGATACTGCCGCGGTTTGCCTATTCCAAACGTGAATAACCATGCGTGAAAAACGTGGTTCAGTGAGAAAAACCCCGAAGTTATATCCCGTATTTTGAATTTTTAGCGCATAAATAATCAATTTGGCGTTTTGTGGCCATTGCTGGTGAATCTTATATTTTATGCGGTTTTATAGGGGGTTCTGTTGATTGCGGTTTTATCTATGATGCAATGATTTAACCGAACGAATAACTAGACACTTTTTTCCATCGCTTTTTTGACTGTGCCATGGTCTCAGATAAACAATGGCATTTATACTCGTTTTCCTATTGCAAAAAACGTGGTGAATAAAAGGCTGAGATGGAGGAACTGAGTGATGAGTGACGAAAAAATCACTGGACTTTATTTCATCGAGAAACTTCAACGCATTTGGATTACTTTTACATTTAGACATCCAGAGCCAGTAGATGACATCGACCATAAGACGTATATGGAGCTGCTAGATAAAATAAAAAATTCAGATGGAACGCGATATGATTTGTACACCTATCTCCTATCAAAGCAAAACAAGTGCACAGACATTCTCCAATTTCTTAAAACACACCCGCAGTGAGAATAATTTATCTCAAGAAGATTTATGTAGTCTGCTCAGGCAAAAAAGCTGCCTGTTCGATATGTTAGATTCCATCACTATTAGCCGTTGGGAGCGGGGAGTTAACATTCCATCCCTAGCTAAACAGTCTGAAATCGTTGAAATATTTGGCTCTGAACTGTTTGATATTTATCGGGAGGACAAAAAATTCATCAACGAAGGTTTAGCGTTAATTAACCTTTTTGAATCGACCATAGAACGCAGCGATCATCCGTACTACCGTAATACTCCTTATCGTGTCGAGTTTATCGAAAGCCACCATCAAAACTTTATGACTCTGCTGCAACTCAGTTTGGTTTATGAAAGTAACCCGCGTTTATCCTTTGTGAGCCGTAAGTTGTCTCAACCTTTTTTTCGTGGACTCTCATTGGTGGTGGCTTTTAGCTTTGGGGATCAAATCATTGGACACAGTCTATTCTGCCGCACTCAAGGCAAAATTGCCCTCGAATTTATGAATGATGAGGTGGACTTGTTTGAGGTCATTAACCATAACAGTCAAGCTTTGCCAGATACCTTAATGGTGTTCTCCTCCTTTGGCGTAACGCCTTATATTGAAAATTATATGATGTCTGTTTATCTCAATGAATTGGCCACGAGTCGCTCACTTAAGTTTTTGAGTTTTAATATCTGTGATGAGTCACTAAAACGAAAATTGACGCAATTTAAGTTGCCCATATTTAAAGTAAGAACGATAGAAGGCGGCTTCAAACCAGTCAAAAACTATTCGTTTTTCTCCAGTCGCACAGAAGTCATGGCGAATCGTAATTTACTCAAGCTTTCTGTTATCCCTACATCCAAATCCCAGACGATCGATCCCATTTTCTTTATGCAGTTAGAGACCAATATATGAATATTCTCATCATAGATGATCAACGCTTTATTAGAGAAACCATGAAAGCTGATATCCATAAGTACTTAGCAGAGGACAATGTGGAGATCTATGAAGCCAGTAATGGTAATCAAGGAATTGAACTGATCTTAGCTGTAGAAGCCAAACTTGATTTAGTCATTTTAGATTTAAAAATGGATCAAGGTGACGGTATTGCGGTGATTAATATGTTGGCCTCCGAGCCCCGATTTACTGCCATTCCGATTGCGGTGATAAGCTCCTCGGATAAACGGACTTTAGAACTGGTGGATAGCATTATCACGGGTTTGAAGCTCAACTTGCTTGGCGTATTTGCTAAACCTATCAATGTGAATGACATTTTAACGCCATTGCTAGACGCCTCCGACGATAGAAACCGTGCCCATCAAGATGAGTCTATCGTGCAAGACATGGCGGCGAATATCAATGTGCGGCAATTGCTCAAAAATGAACAATTAATTTTGTGTTATCAGCCTAAGATTAACCTTAAAACAAAGGAGATCATCGGTTTTGAAGTGCTTTCGCGGCTTTGCGATCAATCCAATGGCTATATTTATCCCGACGTTTTTCTGCCACTGGTGAATCAGCAGGGACTAAATAGCTTGTTTTCGCGGATGGTTATTTCCCAAGCATTGCAATGTTGGTCGCGCCAACCGTTATTAATGGCGTTTGCCCTGTCGATTAACATTACCGCAGATGATCTGACCTGTGATGAACTCATTGAGTACATCATCGAATGTGGTCGTGAGTATAAACAAATCCATTTGATTTTAGAGCTCACCGAATCACAGGAAATCATTAACCAAGATAGAGTGCTTAACTCAATTGCACGGCTGATCATCAATAATATTGATATTTCCCTCGATGATTTCGGTAAAAGTTATTCTACCTATGATCGTCTTGATGCCATTCCCTTTAAAGAGATCAAAATTGATAAAAGTTTTGTCTCCGATATGGATATCAATCACCAACATTATCTCATCGTAGAGTCCACCATCGCGCTTGCGCAGAAGATGCACGTAAAGGTGGTTGCTGAAGGCGTTGAGACAAGTGCAATAGAGTTAATTCTCTCTGAGTTGGGGTGTGATGTTGCCCAAGGTTATTTGTACAGTCCCCCGATTGAAGGTCGCTATCTTATTGATTGGATTGCTCAATATAATAGGAGTGCCTAATGTATGAATGCTAATACTGAGTTACTCAAGGCCTTATCTGTATTCTTTGAGCAATACGGCCAAGAACAGCAATCGCGACTGCGATTGACACTGATTGCTGAATTACAGCGAATGCGACTTGAGCTAGAACAATATGAATCTTCTGACAATATCGAAGGGCTGAAACATCAATTTACGGGTATTGCGCGCTACTTGCAGCTTAAAGATATGCTGTCTGTCATGGATGTTTGCGAGCGAGAGCAGTTTGAACATCAGTTATGCAGCTTGCTAAAGGCCGTAATGGATTACGCTAATGAGCTTTAAATATAGCGCTTGTATCAATATGTTCAGTGGCTTATGGGTCACTCTGTTGGTGCTGTGGTTAACCTTGTCCCACTCACGTTATGAATTTGACTCCATTTACAATAAAAAAGCAGAAGCGGTTTTTACTTCTTCACGGGATATGTTCTTACAACATGAAATTATGTTGGATGCGCTAAAATCGTTTTTTTATGCTTCGAGTGAGGTAACGTCACAGGAATTTGAGGTTTTTGCAAAGGACTTACTGAAGATCAAATCTGCTGTCGCTTTTACACTGACCCCCGAACTTGAACTGGCCTATATCTCTGATCAGACAATGGCGCCAGAACTTAAGCCACTTAAATTAGTCAAGAATAGTAAAGGGGAACTTCAGGCTAGCCTTGCCGATTACACGTTAGCGGTTGTTAATATCGATGGGCCTAATATGCTTTATTTAGTCTATGCCATTTCTCATCAGCGGATATTAGCGCGGATTGAGCAGGAGCAGGGTGTATGTATTAGCTATCAATTTGAACAATCGTTATTGCAAAGTTCATCCTGTAACCATGAGTTTTCCACAGGCATATTTTCAATGTTTAGCTACTCAGATAGCCGAACTTTGGATATTCCTGGATACCAAACCCGTGTAGATTTACGCATAGAATATCAAGTGCCACAAAAAGAGGTTGTCGAGCTAATCGTGATTATCTTACTGATTGCTTCTCTTGGTATTACTCTGTCTTTTCTTTTGTACTTTAAGTCTAAAAATCAGCATATTGTAGAGCAGATTAAGCTCGATAATCGATCTAGATTAGCAGTACTTTCCAGCATAAATCATGAGATCCGCACTCCTATCAATGCCATTCTTGGCTACAGTCGCATGTTAAAAAAAGCGCGCTCACAGCCACAAAAACTGGACGAAATTATCGATAAAATGACCTGGTCAGCTAACTTACTTTACTCGGTTGCCGAAAATACGTTGAATTACAGTAAGGCTGAAGCTGGGCAGTTAAAATTGAATCGGCATTTAGTCAATTTGCACGAATATCTGAGCAATATTGAGGATTACTATCGTGCTTTTAGTGCGACATCGGGTAAACGTTTACAGGTTGTCGTGAATGAGTCTCTGCCGAAGTTTATCGAGCTCGATGGGACTAAGTTATTCCAACTCATGACTAACATTATCAATAATGCCTTTAAATACAGTACGGGTAGCGAAGTGCATTGTTATATGGACTTACGCCTTAAACGTAACCATAAAGACCATAGTCCTATGCTTAGGGTACTGATCCGCGATTTTGGCGAGGGAATGTCAAAGGAAGCACAGCGCGCTTTAGTTGATCCCTTTATGCACGCATCTAACTCATATACAACAACATCGGGCATGGGATTAGGACTCTATACTTGTAATCGATTGCTTGAGCAAATTGGCGGTAAGTTTATGTTGCGCAGTCAAAAGGGCAAAGGCACCACAGTGCTGTTACATTTTCCCTGCCAACTTACCGAGGTGAAAGAACGATTAACGATTCAATATGATCAACAAAAAGTGTTAATCATAGATGATAATCTGTTTAACCTTGAGATTTGCAAAGCCATGCTAGAGCACTATCATTTTCAAACCTTCAGTGTTGATAACGCAGCGCAAGCACTTAAGATGTTGATTCACTCATTGCCACATATTGTTATTGTGGATTACCGTTTACAAGATATGAATGGCTTGCAACTTATCAAACAGATGCAACAAACATTACAAAACCTTGCCAGTGATACCCAGCTTGAGCATCACTGTCGCTTCTTTTTACTTTCAGCTAATGATAGCGATGATATTCCTGAGTTAGCATTATTCCCTGAGGTACATTTTATGCAGAAACCTTTTAGTGCTGAAATATTTCTCAGTAAATTGGCCGTAAAATCGTAAATTATCAAAGCATTGGATCTGGTTTTTAAAGCTTATTTGCCGAATGTGTGGGATTTACATCGCGGTAGAGCCAATCCCGTTGCGGTAATATGGGGTAAAGACAAAGACGCTGTGATTAGTGTAGAACGCTGCTAATCTAAACATGTCGGAGATCTTCTCTAAAAGCGTCATTGCTAGGAATAATCGATGGAAAAAGAATCTCTTGAGTCTGTTTATCCCTTTTTAACCGAAGCCTTACGGCTAAGCGAGAATGGCCTCGCTGTTTTGGACAAGCACAATCATTTTATCTTTTATAACCATACCTTTGCGAAAATGTTTGGTTTTGTTGATCAAGACATGGCTGGCCGGCATTTTGACGACATGATGCACTTTGCCTTTACCCATAAGCAAGGGCCTAAAATTGATCATGAAACTATAGAGGAATGGCTTGAACTTATTCATGCGAATCAACGTAAATCAGCTTTTCGACGTTTTGAAGTGGATCTGGTCGACGGTAGCTGGTTGCAACTTTCTGAGCAGGTTTATCACAATGGCGATATGGTCATTGTTTGCACCGATATTACCCAGTTAAAACAGGTCGAATTTGCCCTAAGGAATGCGCAGACTGAGTTGAATCGACTCGCACTCACCGATGAATTAACCGGTATTGCCAATCGACGGCATTTTTTCCAGCAGTTAGAGCATGAAATCAAACGCTTGAGTCGTCTACAGTTACCTTTGTGCCTGGTCATGATGGATATCGATTATTTTAAACTCGTTAATGATCGCTATGGGCATCAAGTGGGTGACAAGATACTGCAGCATTTTACCCAATTTATCAGTGCTCGTACGCGCCCATACGATATCTTTGGTCGCTTCGGCGGTGAGGAATTTGCGCTATTACTGCCAGAAACGTCGGTCGATGTCGCGCAGAAAATTGTGACGCGTATGATGTTAGCGCTGGCGAATGAAGATATTTCAGCGATAGTCGCCGATTTTCACTATCAATTTTCGGCAGGAGTGAGTGCGTTAACACCTGTAATTACTCATCATGCCATCGAAGAAAACAGCGGTATTTTAGCGCTTCAGTCTGTGCCTTCACCGATTGAAATAGGGAGTCAGTGCCGTTCAGATGCTGAAAAGCTGGTGGCCGAGGCCGATAAAGCCTTGTACCACGCTAAAACTACGGGGCGAAATCGTGTCGTGGTTTGGGATGATGTGATATTAACGGCTAAAGCTTAGCGAACCCAATGGTTGACGAAATCTAAGCATCGTGATACCAAACCAAGAGTAAGCGCTGCTTGGCTCCTATTCTTAACTTGATATTGCACTTAATGCAGCGTTTTGTTCCTGTGCATTTTCACCTAAAATAGCCAGCTTAATTTGTCTCTCACTGTCATAGGGTTCAAGTGAAGCCGTGTTAATCAATCAGCAATATAACCGCCATGGACCCGATTATCGATTTGGTGAGCAAGTCACTTTTCTTGATATTAAACAAACCTTTGGTTTTAGCCATGTGCGTGTTGGCCGCTGGGTGACGCGGGATGAATCGCGCATTGCTGCAGATTTAGTGTTTGATTCGCTCGCCGATTTGGCCTTTATCTTAAAATTACCACCTTTAACTTTAGGGCTGCGGGAAACCGTCAGCCTGGCCTTTGGTCATGGCGGCCAAAAGGGCGTTCAGGCCCATTATGCTCCCGCGACCCGAGAGTTGGCATTGGCTAAAAATGCAGGTGCAGGTGCTTTAGCCCATGAGTTTTGGCATGCGTTTGACCATTATATTGCCGCTAAATCATTCAAACCTACTAATAAGCGGTTTCAGTGTGCGAGCGATCTTTGGCTATCCGATCTGCCCATCATAGAGCACCCATTAAATGCTCGATTATCTGAGATCTTCAAAGTGACATTGTTGAGTGGACAGGGTGATGAGCCCCATGATTATGTTCGCCGAGCGATTGCATTAGATAAAAAACATGGGATGCAGTACTTCTCTCGGCCAACGGAGATGATGGCGCGAGCATTTGAAGCCTGTATTGAATCCTATACTGATATTTCGAATCCGTATTTAGTGTCGGGAACCCGTTTCTCAGCAATGGCAAAGGAGGGGGCTTATCCCGATGCGGCCCACAGACAAGTGATTTTTCAGGCGCTGATCAATTACTTTGAACCGTTGGGGATCGCATTGGGTAAAAATCCCCTTAACTAGGGTGTGTTGACGTTTTGAGTCATGCATTTAAACAGAGGTTGGTTTAGCGTCGCTAGAGGGCAAGGTAAAAGGTAAAACGACATTCGCCTTAGGTATTTTGAATGCGAATGGCAGTAGACAGGGGAAGGTCACGAGCCGTTTGAAAGCTCGTTGCCAATCAAGCTCGCCTGCTTAGTCGACAACGTTTGCCAACAATAGGCCAAACTATGGCGAATCGCATCAAGATATTGAGATGCCTGAGTATCCATTAAATACCAATTGCTGGGTTTTGATTCTGGCATGTGGTTGAAAAATAAAGCTTCAGTATTGATGAGCTGGCTAGGATGAGCAAATTGCTGCCAAATATTAATGGGGGTATGCGCCAGTGTGATTAGCCATTCAAGTTGCATCTGCCGCGTGGCTGGATTTAGTGCATCTGCGATTAATGAATTCGACTCCTGTAAACGCTCAAGCAAATCAAAGGGATTATCTGCGTTTATCCTAGGTGCGACTCGGCATGGTTGCATTTGGTTTATTGCGGATAGGCGAGGTAAAAATACGGACGCTAAGCTAAATTCAGGCCAGTCGAGTGAGGGTACCAAAGCCTGGGCAATCCGTCGTTCGCCTAACCAATTATGCACCATGCAAGGTAAGTGATCGTCAGGCGGTAAATCATTGGGTCTTGATAAACTCGGAAACAGCGACATCCGCTGCACTTGCACATGCTGAGACAACTGCTGCATCAACACGATTGTGGTTAACCCAGATGAAGGCCAGCAACCGAGTTTAGGGGTTAATTCAATCGCGACTTGTGTCAAGGCTTGCGTAAGCAGACCACTTTGTGGATGACCTTGTACCACAAAGGCATATTTTGATTCAGCAAAACCACCGTTGGCGATATTCACTATCTGATTATTTACATTGCTGTTTTCAGCCCATTGAGTACCGTTAAAAATAAATGTCGTACCTGTGGTTGCAGGCTGCCAATCGCCAGAAGCATTACCAATAATGGTCACTTGCTCAAAGGCAAGGGTGCCCGCTAGAGCTTGCAGATCTAATTTAGCATGTGGCATCTGCAAATGTTGATGCATGTGGGTGTGAGACTTAGGCATAGGCGGAACATCTGTTTTACGAACTCAAAATGGACTTCATTGTAATGGATTATCCCCCTGAGCCCAAAGGGTTAATCCATTGAAGTTTACCGGATGCTGTTTTAACGCAGGATAGTTTAGCCTTAGGTATACCGCGCATAAAAGTGATGCGCGGTATTGGCGATTAACAATTAGACTAAAAATTATAGCTCAGGCTAAGTTCGACATTTCGCGGTTCGCCGAAGAAACCTTGATTGTAGAAATCGATACTAGAGTAGTACTTTTCATCAAACAAGTTTCGAATATTCAAACGGACAATCGCATCATCAGTGAGTTGATAACTTGCCATAAGATTGGTAAGGAAATAACTGGCTTGTTCAGAGCTTTCGCCATTAGGACCTGCGTTTTCTACATAAATCTTGCTCTGCCAGCTTAAGTTGCCACCTAGTGTGAGATCTTCTAGAGCGCCATCAAAGTGATAGAGCGAAGATAATCGTACTAAGTTTTTAGGCAAATGCGTGCCAAAGACCGAACCATCGGCTTTTTCAGATTCACTGTAGGTGTAACTGAAGTACAGATCCCAATCCTCTGTGGGTCTACCCGTTAGTTCCATTTCAAAACCACGGTTACTGGTGCCATCCACAGCGCGCATTGGAAAGCTACCATCAGGAAGTGGGTCTTTAATGTTAGGATCTTTTTCCGCCACATTTTCCTTTTGAACTTTAAACACTGCAACACTGGCGGTGAGTTTTTCGTCGAAAAAATCGGCTTTACTGCCAAGTTCAATATTATTGCCAGTTGTCGGGTCTAAGCGTTTGTTATTAGCATCTTTGGCATCTTGAGGCTGAAAAATCTCAGTGTAACTGGTATAAATCGACACACTGTCACTGATATCGTAAATCAATCCCGCATACGGCGTAATGACATCATTGTGCTCATAACCTGGATCGACTTTATATTGGCTGATACGGCTTCCTAACAGCAGTGTGACCTGATCGTGCAAATTGAGTTGGGTAGCAATATAGGCACCTTTTTGGATCTCTTCAGTCTCTTCATTGGTGGGAATCGATGGATAATTTGGCTCTGCAATCGAGCCATCCCACTCAAAGAAATTGCCTACGCTTAAAACATCTGTGGTGTAGAAAGAGTCGGCGCTAATATCTTGTTTTGAATAGAGTAGGCCGGTTGTTAGTTTATGTTCTCGACCCAATAGTTCGAATGGCCCTGAAGCAAATATTCGCGCCGCATCTTGCTTACGGGTTGATTGGTAGATCATAGGCAATGCACTCATCCCCAAACCTGTGGTTTTATCTGGGGAGCCATATAAATATAGCAAGTGTCCATCCATCTTATCCTCACGATGTTCTATGTCGAGTTTGAGTTCCCAGTTATTATCAAAGTTGTGTTCTAAAGTAGAAAAAACGTTCGCACCATGGCGTTTCCAACTAGACCAAGATGCTGCAGTGGTCGTCGAACGGGGAAGGTCACTCGCTAAACTGCCGTCGGCATAAAACAGTGGCAGCGCTCCCCAAGTGGAGCCTTTAGGATCGCGGTCACTATAGTCCGCGCCCAAAGTGAATAATGTGCTATCACTTAATCTTGCAGTAACGACACCATAAATTTGCAGATTTTCATCTTCGGCTAGATCGGTAAAACTATCTGATTTTTCATAGGCAGCGGCAAAACGTGCTTGGACATCGGCATCTTCTGTTATGTCAACTGAACTATCACCTTCTACACGATAACTGTCCCATGAACCTACTTTTGCACTGAGGTAACCCCCTGGTGAAGATTTTGGACGTTTACGAATGAGGTTGATGGCGGCCGAGGGTTCTCCTGCACCCGTTAATAATCCGGTTGCACCACGAACCACTTCTACTCGATCGAAGATAACCGTATCGGTCGAAGCATCATTGAAGAAACTAGAATAGTTAACAGGCACACCATCAAATTGGAAGTTAGTGATTGGATTACCACGGGCGCTGAAAAAGTAGCGGTTAGTTTCTGCTTTCTGTGCAGAAATACCCGGTGTTAAAAACATTAAGTCAGCAACATTGTTAAGAGAAAAACTCTGAATAAATTCTTGATCTATAATCGTCACTGACTGCGGCGTTTCTCTCAGTGTTAAGGGTAAGCCCGTTGCTGTAGCAGCTTTATCTAAACGACTACCTTTAATACTGATCACTTCGATATTGGCGTCTGCGTCTGATTGAGTTTCGTCGGCGTAGGAACTCGGCGCTAACAATAGGCTCGAAATGAGCGCTGCTAACAAGGTTTTATCCATCATGATTCCCCATCATAGTATTTTGTGACCGGCATTCTAATTGAAAACAATTCCCAGTACATCGTATTGATAACAATTTGCATTACCTTTACACTCGCGAAATACGATAAGTGTTAGGAAAGTCACAAATGGCGAAGATCAGTAACCGATTCTGGTTTATGTTGCATGGTTGGGTGTCGCTCCCAATTTGGTTGTTATTTTGTTTTATCTGCTTGACGGGGACGATTGCAGTGCTGAGTCATGAGATCACTTGGTTAACGAATCCTGCATCGAGGGCGTTGAACCCTAATGATTTACCCGTAAAACCGGTTAGTGAATTGATGACGATTGTTGAGGAAGCCTACCCAAGTGCGGCAGTTTCTGGCGCTATGACCTTAGAACCTTATATGGTCAATGTGATCATGTTCAGTGACGCTGATAAACCCTATGCCATGGCCTATGTCAATCAATACACTGGTGAGATCCAACAGATTAATGAAGGCATGACATTTGCCGGTTTTATCAGATCTTTGCATGCTTGGTTATTATTTCCTTGGCAAAGCGGTTACAGCTTGGGCTATTACCTTGTCTGTTCGATGGCGCTGTTTATGCTCGCGTCTTTAGTGACGGGACTCATTGTTTATAAACGTTTTTGGCGAAGTTTTTTTGCTCCGAAATTGCGTGTGAGTCAAGGTAAAAAGACACTATTGGCCGATTTACATAAATTGTCTGGTGTGTGGTCTATTTGGTTTATCGCGATTATGGCCGTTACCGGATTATGGTATTTAGTCCAAGCCATTTTTTGGCATGCTGATATTGATATTGAGCCACATGCGCCATTGGTTGCTGCTGAGCAATTGCCCTTTATCCAAAAGGGTGATGTGAATCCCGCAGATCCAAGCGTGACATTTGCACAAGCCTTAACATTAGCGCAAACGCACTTTCCAGACTTTCAACCAAGCTATGTGATGAAACCCGAGCATAATCGTGACATGTATCATCTGAGCGGTAGTGGCGAGCACATTTTTTACGATCAGTATTCTTACAACCTTAGCATTAACCCTTGGACGGGGGAGATTGCAAGAGCGACATCACCCGAGACAATGACAGGGATACAAACGCTAATGCATATCGCAGATCCTTTGCATTACGGTACCTTAGGTGGTATCTGGACAAAAATCATTTGGTTTATTTTTGGGGTGATCCTATCGGGTATGTCAATCACGGGATTTATGATGTGGGGACTGCGTAATGTGCGTGCAAT
This sequence comes from Shewanella sp. NKUCC01_JLK, assembly GCF_019345615.1. Classification (NCBI taxonomy): domain Bacteria; kingdom Pseudomonadati; phylum Pseudomonadota; class Gammaproteobacteria; order Alteromonadales; family Shewanellaceae; genus Shewanella; species Shewanella sp. NKUCC01_JLK. The sequence goes on from NZ_JAHKRD010000005.1 coordinate 206,130, forward strand.
TAAAAAAATGGGATCCCCCAGTACTGTGGCAGATAGGTTAGAGGAGGTACGTTAATGGCTTTCATTCATTCAACTTTTTGGCAAAAAAATAAATATAAACTGAGTGGGTTTATTCTATTGCTCCCCCTATTGTTTTTGTATCAGTCGCTAACACCTACATTTCCACCGGCCTGGCAGGCTCAAGAGTTAGGTGAATTTAAAATAGCCCCTTTACCCTTAGATCTAAAAGCACCCTATGTGCATCATGATGACTATGTGAAAGATTTTATGTTGGTTTTTGAAAAAGGTGAGGTAGGCAATATACGCCAAGGCTATGCCAATATTGGAACGCAGGCTTTGCCAATAGCAGATTTACAGCGCAGCGAGAATGGTATTTTGCACGGTAATAAGCATGGCCAACACGTACACGCCATCGCAACTAAGACGCTAACCTCCGCCGATAGTCTGTGGATATCGATAGAGAATTGGCAAGGTGAGTGGCAAGTGGCAAAGTGGCCTCTGCCTGCCGAGCTAATAGTACAGACACACTGAATGAGGTAAAAGCTAAACACTAATGGCGATCCTATGGAGTAATAATTTCAGGGTCGCTTTTAGTGGCGTAGATTAAGAATGATTAACCGAATACGGGTAAAGAATAACCTTTTTCACCGTAAACTCTCACTTTTGAAGGCATAAACACAGCGGGGACGTTTATTCCTCATTAATAAATGATGAATTTGTTATATACATCACCAAAATACAAATGAAAGTGATTCGCAATAGTGTTACCGTATATCCATCCTAAATAAACTCCCTAAATTACTATGCGCTTTTATCTACTACCTCTCGCGTCTGCCATTACGTTGGCATTAAACCCTTTGTCAGTTTTGGCTGCAGAGCCGTCTTCTGCAGCAGATGCAAATGATCAAAATATTGAAAAAATAACAGTGATGGGCAAGTACACTGTGAGTCGAACCATTGATACCGCCACAGGTTTAGGGCTGTCACTGCAGGAAACGCCACAGTCAGTGAGCATCTTGACCGCTGAACGGATCCAGGATCAGGCACTCAATACCGTTGTTGATGTGGTTAATAACACAGTAGGTTTGTCTTCATCTAAAACAGATAACGTTCGAAATGGCTTTATGGCCCGTGGTTTTGCGGTTCAGAATTACCAGATCGATGGCGTACCTTTATCTTGGAGTTTGGGGGGCGATGCAGGTGAAACTGTGTCTGATATCTCTCTGTATGAGCGTGTAGAGGTGGTGCGTGGTGCAACAGGCTTACTAACGGGGGCAGGGGATCCTTCTGCTTCAATCAACCTAGTGCGCAAACATGCCGACAGTGATGAACTTAAGGGCTATGTTGATGTTGCTACGGGTAGCTGGGATAAAAAACAAGTTACCGCAGATGTTTCTAATGGCCTCAACGACAGTGGCAATGTGCGCGGTCGCATGGTCGCGAAATATGTCAATAGCGATTCTTATCAGGATCTTTATCAAGACCGTAAGACCATTCTTTACGGCGTAATTGATTCAGACATTACTGACAATACTATGCTGCGCGTCGGCGGTAGTTACAATAACAATAACCCCAAAGGAGCGATGTGGGGTGCGTTACCAGCAGTATTCAGCGATGGTTCGGCTACTGATTGGGATGTTTCTACTACAACAGCGGCAGATTGGAGCCGTTGGGAAACGACTAACATCAACTATTTTGCTAACTTGAACCATTATTTCAGCAATGGTTGGCAGTTGGTGGCGAACTATAATCGCATGGAATATGAAACCACCACCAAAATGATCTATATGTCTGGCTTGCTGAATAAAGAAACCGGTGCAGGTTTGAGCGGTCAGCGTTATCACAGCAATGGTGAAAGTAACTCTGATAATTTCGATTTTCAGTTGAAAGGCGATTACCAACTCTTTAACCGTGAGCATCAATTTGTGACTGGTGCCTTATACAGCAAACAGAAATCCTATGCTGATACCTATGAACCCATCCGTGAGAATATGACGGGCTGGGACTCAAAGGCAGTTGAAAACTTTTATGATTGGCAAAGCAACGCCTTTGAAGAGCCTGAATGGTCAACAAATGCCAATCGCCAGTTGAATATGGATACCGAGCAGAAAGGTTTCTACGCAGCAACACGGCTGACAATTACCGATGATTTAAAAGTGATTGCCGGTGGCCGTATTTCTAGTTGGAACCGCGAAGGGATCAGCTATGGTACTGATACCAACTTTGGTGATGATGGCGTGTTCGTTCCTTATGTTGGCGCCTTGTATGACATAAATGAAGAGCATCGTGTTTACGCCAGTTATACCGAAATATTTAATCCGCAGAATAAACAAGATGCTAGCGGTAACTATCTGGATCCACTCGAAGGTAAAGCCTATGAAATCGGTTTAAAGAGCGCTTATCTGGACGACCGTCTGCACACCACTGTGGCACTGTTTAAGATTGAACAGGATAATTTTGCTAAGCAAGATACAGACTTTGAGCCGACGGATGAGCAAAAAGCAAATGGTCAGACAAGTGCTTATTATGCAATACAAGGTACTAAAAGTACTGGCTTTGAGTTAGAAGTTGTAGGTGAGTTTATTGATGGCTGGAATATTTCGGCAGGTTACTCTCAATTCACCGCAGAAGATGCAGAAGGCAAAGATCTTGAGACCACGAGCCCTCGCAAACAGTTTAAACTCTTTACTACCTATCAGTTTGTCGATCATTTACCTGAATTAACTGTTGGCGGTGGCGTTAACTGGCAGAGTGATAGTTACGCACAGAATGGTAGCGTTGTAATTGAGCAAGATGCTTATTCACTAGTTAACCTAATGGCTCGTTATAATCTGGCGGAAAATATGGACCTACAACTAAATCTCGAAAACCTGCTGGATGAAAAATACTATGCCTATATGTCTGCAGCATCCTATATGCCTCTTGCATACAGTGTGTATCATTACGGAACCCCACGTAATGTGACCCTGAGCTTTAATTACCGCTTTTAAATTTTCCGCTAAATAAAAGGAGTAGCCGATTTATCGGCTACTCCTTTTTTATCTTCTATTATTGTTATTCCCAATATTTTGATGGCTTGTTTCGTGCGTATTAACGACTCAGTACTGATATCGGTAAATATTGGGCTAGCTCACCTATGGTTCGTTCCAAAATCTAATACTGTTATTAACTGAAAGCGGGAAGATGATGCCCTTCAATCTAGTTATGGAAGTGCAACATATCGTATTGGTAGTTTTCCCTCTTTCTTGTGCGCATTGTATTGTCAACAATCAGTGCGGCAACGAACAGAGTCAATAGAAAAATATAGGTATACTCATGCCATTAGCCTTATTACAAGGTTGTGGTTTATCGCCAGCTTTTTAAGCTAAAGACCAGATGTTACATAGATTAAGCCGTTATTGGACTGATAAAGTATTTTATGTTGATGACAAGATGTCAACAATTCATATCATCAATAATAGACATCAGCGTTTGACTATTTAGTCAATAATCATTTCAAAAATGCGCTTTTAATGAGGAATAATGCCATTGTAAATAGGGGCTTGTTTAGTAAGTTTATTGTCATCAATGCATAGAAACGTGATTCATTTTTTACAGTAAAGACCAAGGACTCCTATTTTGAGGAGAATAATATGCAAATAGAAACACTTTATGATGTTATGCAATGGACTAGAAATATACACCAACAGCTGCATGCATTTGCGGCACATTGCGCACTTACAAATGATAGCGAAAGAAGCGGATTACTGTTGGAGTATATTTCAGCCCACGAGCAAAAAATGGCACTGGTTATCAGACAGTTCGAAGATAATGGCAATAGCAATGCACTTAACACTTATTGTCGGCATTATTATGAAAAAACCGCTATTCCTTTTAACACCATAGGTGAACATCCGTTTAAGAGGATGGATACGGATGAAATAGCGATGGCCACACTTGAGTATCATAAAAATATTGTAGGGCTGTTTGAATATCTACAAAATTGCAGTTCTGCACCTTCCGTAACTGAATTTCTTAGCAATATACTGTCCCTTGAAGAAGCTGAAAAGCGATTACTGGCACGTAATATGAAACAAATTGATGACTTTTAGTATGTCTGCTAAAAATCACATTCTTGTACCTATTGCTCGGTTTAGCCTCGGTATTTATTCTGTAGTTCAGATATTGAAATCTTGACTTCATGTGGGTAACAAGTAGATCTGCCATCATAATAATTATTGATTAGCCTTGAAACTAGAGTGTATGACTTAAACTGCCACCTTATTAAGGATTAACATGAATCAACCCCTGATCATTGATTACTATTCTGATATTCTTTGTGTGTGGGCTTGGGTTGCACAACAACGTATTGAGGAGTTAAATCAAAAGTTAGAAAATAAAATTCATTTTAAATATCATTATCTTGATATATTTGGTGATGTTCAAACAAAAATTGAGACGCAATGGAAACAGAAAGGTCAATATAATGGTTTTGCAGAGCATGTACATAAATCTGCATCTATCCGTGATGACGTTCCCACAAACTCAAAAATATGGACAGAAGTCAGACCGACAACGTCGGCCAATGCTCATTTAGTGCTTAAAGCCATTGAACTTATCTATGACAAAAACACCAGTATCGATATGGCATTGAAATTTCGGAGTGCATTTTTTATCGACGCATTGGATATTGGTAAGCTTGAAATACTTTATGATCTGGTTGATTTCTATGGGCTGGAACAGAAAAAAATCATCTCAAGCGTTCATGATGGTTCAGCTATAGCCGCATTAATGAGCAACTATCAAAAGTCAACACAACAAAATCTACAAGGCAGTCCAAGCTATATTATCGACGAAGGTAGACAAATATTTTATGGTAACGTAGGTTATCGTGTTCTTCTTGCGAATATAGAAGCATTATTGAAAAAATCAGCAGTCGAGGTTAGTTGGTGCTAAAAACCTTAGACTACCAGCTGTGGTTTTCTAAGCTCTACAAGAGGCTATGAACACCTCTAGACCATTTTAACGTTTTTAGAGTTATACCTCTTAGTTCTTTCTGAGTTTATTCACTGAATATTCATATTTTTAATGGCATCTATGACATACGCAAATGTAGCTATATTAGGTATCAGCTGATTTTTCATTGTGTTTTAAGTTAAATTACGGATTAAAACATTTATAATGTGTACGCTATCGCACAGACACACTTTTAGATAAATTATAAATTGGATACAGAGTTTAGATTGATATGCCTTTAATGGGTAAGCTTTATCTTAATAAGATATTTTATGTTATTTATCTTGATTTTGCAGCTCATCATTAGGATGTCGTTTAGTTGAAAATCACTAGGTAATTGAATGATGGAATTCAGTCATGGTTAATACTAGATTTCAGTAAATAAAATGATTGCCACAATTTATACTTAAGATAAAATTCAAGAATGCTACAAAATATTTTCCTATTTAAACCAATGTCATATTGTAGAATTAATACCTAAGTTGACACGGTATGATTGATGTGGAGCCAGTCACACAATTTTATGAAAATACCGCGGAATTAATTTTAGTCTAATTTTTATGTCGCTTTACTGATATTTTACCAACTAAGATATTTACTAAAAATATTTAGATGTTTGCTAAACGCTATTTACTAAAATGAAAAATAGCTCATAGCTGATTGTTAGCGCTCATTATTATTTAGATGTTATATCAACAACAAAAGGAAATTGACCATGAACAAAGACCAAATAGAAGGTTCAATAAAAGATGCTGCAGGCAAAGTGCAGCAAAAAATTGGTGAGATCGTTGGCAACCCGAAACAGCAGATGAAAGGGGTTCAGAAACAGATAAAAGGTAAAACTCAAAAAGCAATTGGTAATGTAAAAGAAGCGGCTAAGGATGCCGAAAAACACAGTTGATGTCAGAGGCTTTTACAATTAAGTAAGCACCTTAAGCATAAAGTTTGGCAGCTTTATGTGGGTATTTAAAAGGATCTTTGTCATATTGATTAAGATTTCTGGTTCGAGTTATATCCATAATGTCTAGGAGACTCTCATGAGTATAGGAACAATATTATTGGTGGTTTTGATTCTGATGCTGATCGGTGTGGCTCCGACTTGGCCACACAGTAAGAGCTGGGGGTACGGCCCGAGCGGTGAATTAGGTTTGGTAGTATTGATCCTCGTTATACTCCTTTTACTCGGTAAAATTTGAGCGATAAAGCCTAAGTTATGTACGACCTCAATATTGAGTCGTCATTTCTAACTGCCGTAGGTAGCTAAAAATAGTGAGTGATGTTTTTAGTCGTTCAAAAATGGCTGACATCGCTCGTTTTTCTTGCACGGCAGTGCTCGCCATTCTGAGATTGAAAGGTCCTATACGCCTAAGATTTACACGCAAGATATTTCGTTAAGGTAGCATTAGGTGAAGTCCTTCACGCTAAAAATGAAAGTCACTAAGTCCGTAGAATACAGTGTCCGTAGTAATACATTTGCACGCTAGTATTCTGCAAGGCTGTATGAAATGAGCTAAATGGTGCAATAACACATGCAGAGGTTTGTTTTATAAGAACGGCAGCTTAGTGACTAAAGGCGTTTGCTCACGAAAATGGCTTGCTCAAACAGCCAGATTGAATACTTATTTGTGAACAATAGCTGTGTGAGCAACAGGCGTATCTGTAAAAAGGTAATGTTTTAGCTGTTTATCAAAGCTCGGATCTTGTCTCCTTATCCATTCTTGTAGCATTGCAGCATGTTCTTTTTCTTCGTCTCGATTATGTATAAGTATCTCTCTCAACTCATTATTTTTGCACGCATCAACTCTTTGGTTATACCAGTCTATTGCTTCAAGCTCTTCCATCAGTGACGTAAGTGCACGGTGCATGTCCTTGGTTTTATCGGTGAGTTCAGTAATGGGTTCATGATAACCTTCATTCGACATTGGGATTTCCTCGCTAAATGCAGATAGGATCGCTCACTATTGAGCGGTGATGATAATTGCAGATGATTGTCTGAACGCTATTTTCAACGAACAGACTTTGAATGCATTATTCTGCGACCTTAACCGTCGAGTGTCTGTTCGATGCCGTACTTAGTCAAAAATTTTTAGGCCGCTCGTTTAAAAGGATTGGAGAGGGCGCAGAAATACCACTGCGAATATTTGATTTAGCACAGGATATTACTTTGGATTTTGAACTTTGAGATATTTGGGAATGAATTTTAAATCAAAAGATAAAGGCAGTGAAAACCATAAACACCTGCTTTAAAAGGCAGATTAATTGTATTTAGCTTGATAAGCAGGGGGGATTAATGAAATACATAATAAGAAATGGTACACCCGAGTGGACTCGAACCACCGACCCCTACCATGTCAAGGTAGTGCTCTAACCAACTGAGCTACGGGTGCACTGTTTGAATTTCAAATTTAGACTCTTTGAAGAGAGTGGTACACCCGAGTGGACTCGAACCACCGACCCCTACCATGTCAAGGTAGTGCTCTAACCAACTGAGCTACGGGTGCATCGCAAAATTTAACAAGCTATTCAAAAGCGTTGCGCCTTGGAACGAGCGCTATATTAGGGGCATAGCGCAGGGCTGGCAAGCAAAAAAAACAAATTTGTCGTCAAATGGTGAATTGCTGTGCAACTTGCCCAGTGTTTCAACAATGCCGCCGATAAAACCGCAATTTTTTATTCGCTTTACTTCAGAGAATGCATCGAAATCAAACTGATAAACCAAAAAGCGAGCACTGTCGCTCGCCATTAATGCAATCAATGGTGAACACTGTCACCTTCAATAAGGCTCAAATGCACGCCATGCTTTTGGATGTAACGCAGACGAATGAAAAATAACAGCGCTGCTGAGGTCAAGCCAGCAATCAATCCTGCCCAGAATCCATGGGCGCCCATCGCGGGAACGATATGGTTCGTATAAGCTAAGGTATAACCGAGTGACATACCAATCCCCCAGTAGGAAAACAGCGTGATATAAAAAGCGCTGCGTGTATCTTTATAACCGCGAAGAGCACCCGCTGCGACCACTTGAACTGAATCAGATAATTGATACAGGGCTGCCATCAACATCAAGCTGCCGGCTAGGGCAACCACTTCAGGATCACCATTATAAAGTTTCGCAATTTGGAATCTAAATAATACGGTCAAAACCGCTGTCGTTAGAGCAAGGGATAGTGCCAGCCATAAGCCCACTTTAGTGACCACAGCGGAAATATCGGCGCGATCACGGCCTAAGTAATAACCAATCCGAATCGATACCGCGATACCGATAGATAACGGCAGCATAAATACGATGGCAGAAAAGTTGAGCGCAATCTGGTGACTTGCGACCACTGTTGCGCCAAGTGGCGCGAGTAATAGCGCTATGATGGCAAATAAACTCACTTCAAAAAACAGCGCCATTGCTATCGGCATGCCGAGTTTGGTCATTTTCTTCATCGTTTCAAAGTCTGGACGATGAAATTTACTGAAGGGAGCTAAAGCCGCGAATTTTTTATGTAACTGCATGTAAATGGTCATGGCAACTAGCATGGCCCAGAATACGAGAGCAGTGGCGATACCACAGCCTGCGCCGCCCATGGCCGGTACGCCAAAGTGTCCATAAATAAAAATATAGTTAGCGGGGATATTTACGGCTAGACCGACAAAACCAATGACCATGGTCGGTAAGGTATAGGATATACCTTCACTGCAGCCACGTAGCACTTGATAAAGCACAAATGCGGGTGCGCCCCATAAAATACCGTCGAGATATCCTATGGTTAAGCGGTATAATTCGGGTTCTAAATCCATATGGCTAAGCACAAAGGGCGCAGATGCGAGGAAAACCATCACGCCAATGCCGCCAATGATGGCAAGATAGGCACCTTGAAAGGCCAAAGGTTGGATGGCTTTTTGATTATTCGCTCCATTGTAGTGGGCAAATAAAGGCGTAAAAGCCATCAGTAAACCTTGGACGAACAGAATAGCGGGTAACCAAAGGCTAGTGCCGACCGCAACAGCGGCCATATCAACCGCGCTAACACGGCCCGCCATAACGGTATCAATAAAGCCCATCATGGTCTGAGTGACCTGAGCTATTAGCACCGGCAGCGCCAATTGGATTAAACGTTTGGCTTGATAGCCTGAATGATTCATAAATACAGCCTTTAACGATTAAGCGAGCAGAAAATGTTTACAGGTATAGTTCAAGCCACCTGCGAGGTGGTTGCAATACATAAGAAAGATGGCCTAAATACCCTTGAGGTAGCGTTCGAACCTGATTTGCATGAGGGACTTGCGATTGGTGCAAGTGTGGCAAATAACGGGGTATGTCTTACTGTGACTCAGGTCGTTGATGATAGGGTATTTTTCGACGTAGTGGAAGAGACCTTGCGACTGACGAATCTGGCTAATTTGTCTATAGGTCAAAGCGTTAATGTTGAGCGTTCGTTAACTTTTGGTAGTGAAATTGGTGGGCACATTCTCTCTGGCCATATCCATACTAAGGCCAAAGTCATCGATATTAGCCATACAGAACAGCATTATGATCTGACACTTGGCATTGAGCCTAAATGGATGGATTACATTTTTTATAAAGGTTTTGTTGGCGTTAATGGCTGTAGTTTAACGGTTGGCGAGGTGAGTGACTCCGGTTTTAAGTTGCACTTAATTCCTGAAACCCTAAAACTGACCAATTTAAGTCAGTATAAAGTGGGTGATGAACTCAATATTGAGATCGACAGCCAAACACAAATTATCGTCGACACAGTCGAGCGCGTGCTGGCCAGGCGTTTTAACGAACAAGCACGTTAGTTTTGTGACATCGCAGCGTGTAGTGCAATCTCGTTTAATAGATTTGCTCGTCGTCTGAATCGATATACAGCTCAACCGTTCGTCTCGATTCATCGATGTGTAAGCGTAAGTGAATCGGATTACAACAAATTCGGCAGTCATCGTAATAATCTTGGTCTCCACAGCTGGCATCGATACTGATATCTTGATGGTGCCCGCAGTGGGGACAAGCAATAACTTTGTTCATGACTCTCATGGTGCAACTCCTTATCGCCAATAGAGCGAATCGCTCTGCTCAATCAACGCATCTCATACTTCGTACGCTTATCGCTTATATTGTCTGCGCTTTGACGATTTCGAAACCTGAGTGCGCTTTATGTGCTTCCTATTTGAGTATACAGCAGAGTGCAGTGCACTGACTTAGATGAAGTCGGTCTCAAAACGCAGCATGATAGACCTTCTGGTTAAATATTTTCTTGTTGGATCATTATCTCTTCTAAAAACTAGTCCTTTGCCGTCACTAACCCCTCCATTTCATTGCTGTGTAACACGCCATCGCGGGCATCTTGGGTAATATCCAGCGTTAAACGCTGCATCTGTTGCTCAAGTTCACTTTTAATATCAACGAGTAACACTTGAGTATCAATCAAAGATTTGCTTGTGATTTTCACCTGCGGCTCAGGTAAAGCGGTTGCTGTGTGCGTGAGTGTTACAGCCAGTAGAATACAGTTCAACATATCAACTCCCTTGTCATGTTTTCAGTGATGCCCAATAAACTGGCGCTAGAATAGGGGAGTTAGATGACCAAGAAGTTACCAAGACACTGCAAAATCATGAATTTGCTTTTTGTTTCCAATCCCAATTCTGGTCAATATGCTTGCGCCTTTTAGCTACAATCCCTTAGAATAAACGCCCTGCTACGCAAGGCGGCTAAGACTCCTGTACTGTCTTAACCTAGCGAGCATTTCTCTTACATTAACTAAAACCAAGTGGCCCTACGTGTGGGTCACCACTGGAAAGGACATTTCATGCCTGTAATTACACTTCCCGATGGTAGCAAACGCGAGTTTGCTCATGCTGTATCGACCCTCGATGTTGCCGCCGATATTGGCCCTGGTTTAGCGAAAGCTTGTATCGCTGGCCGCGTTAATGGCGAATTAAAAGATGCTTGCGATCTCATTGAAACCGATGCTGAGCTATCAATCATTACCGCCAAAGACGAAGAAGGTGTTGAAATTCTTCGCCATTCTTGCGCGCATTTATTAGGTCACGCGATTAAGCAAATGTGGCCAGAAACCAAGATGGCGATTGGTCCTGTTATCGATAATGGCTTCTACTATGATATCGACCTTGAGCACAAGTTGACTCAAGATGACATCGACGCATTAGAAAAGCGCATGCTTCAACTGGCAAAAACCAACTATGACGTAGTAAAACGTGTCGTTAGCTGGCAAGAAGCCCGTGATACATTCGCTGCGCGTGGTGAAGATTATAAGATTGCCATTCTGGATGAGAACATCAGCAAAGACGCGACGCCTGCGCTATATCATCACGAAGAATACACTGACATGTGTCGTGGACCGCACGTACCTAACATGCGTTTCTGCCAGCATTTTAAATTAATGAGCATTGCCGGCGCTTATTGGCGTGGCAACTCAGAAAACAAGATGTTGCAACGTATCTATGGTACCGCTTGGGCCGACAAAAAAGCCCTGAGCACACACTTAACCCGTCTTGAAGAAGCGGCTAAGCGTGACCACCGTAAAATCGGTAAACAGCTCGACTTGTATCACATGCAAGAAGAAGCGCCGGGTATGGTGTTTTGGCATAACGACGGTTGGAGCATTTTCCTCGAATTAGAAAGATTCATTCGCCGTAAGCTAAACCAATACACTTACCAAGAAGTGAAAGGTCCATTAATGATGGACCGCGTGTTGTGGGAACGTTCTGGTCACTGGGATAAATACTCAGAAGCCATGTTCACGACCAGCAGCGAAAACCGCGAATACGCTATCAAGCCAATGAACTGCCCTGGCCACGTGCAGATCTTCAACCAAGGGTTGAAATCTTACCGTGATCTGCCATTGCGTATGGCTGAATTTGGTTGCTGTCACCGTAATGAACCTTCAGGCTCGTTACACGGATTAATGCGTGTACGTGGCTTTACGCAAGATGACGCCCATATTTTCTGTACTGACAGCCAAGTTCAAGAGGAAGTGAGTGCCTGTATCCAGATGGTTTACGATACTTACGCGACCTTCGGCTTTGAAAATATCGTAGTAAAACTGTCGACTCGCCCAGAGAAACGTATCGGTGACGATGCGATGTGGGACAGAGCGGAAGAAGCACTTAAGCAAGCTCTGCGTGCCAATAATATTGAATTCACTATTTTGCCAGGTGAAGGCGCGTTTTACGGACCAAAAATCGAATTTACTTTACACGATTGTTTGGACCGAGCGTGGCAATGTGGTACTGTGCAGCTCGATTATGCGTTGCCAAGCCGTCTTGGTGCAACTTACGTTGCCGAAGATAACAGCCGTCAAACCCCAGTCATGATCCATCGTGCTATTTTAGGCTCTTTGGAACGATTCTTGGGTATCTTGATAGAAGAATATGCAGGACGTTTCCCAACTTGGTTAGCCCCAATGCAAGTTGTCGTGATGAATATCACCGATAAACAGGCTGATTATGTTGAAGAAGTCGTAAAATTCTTCAAAGAACAAGGTATTCGAGCGTCTTTTGACTTGAGGAATGAGAAAATAGGCTTTAAAATACGCGAGCACACCTTAAGGCGTGTCCCTTATTTGTTGGTCGTTGGCGATCAAGAAATGGAAAATAAGGAAGTAGCGGTGCGTACCCGTGATGGTATCGATTTAGGTAAGATGCGACTTGAAGATTTCGCCACTAAAATCCATCAACAGATTTCGCTCCGTAGTCTCAAATTGTTGGAGGAATAGGTCATAAAGATCAAAAAAACAGCAGGGCGTCAGCCGGCCCCTAATAGAATCAATGAAGAAATCACAGGTGTACCAGAAGTACGCTTAACAGGCATTGATGGTGAAGCTATTGGTGTGGTAAGCATCAGAGATGCTCAGAATTTGGCAGATGAAGCAGGTGTAGACCTAGTAGAAATCAGCCCAAATGCTGAACCTCCAGTATGTCGCATTATGGACTACGGTAAGTTCCTTTTTGATAAGGCTAAGTCAGCCAAGGAACAAAAGAAGAAGCAAAAGCAGGTTCAGGTCAAGGAAATTAAATTCCGTCCTGGAACTGACGAAAACGACTATCAGGTAAAACTACGCAACCTGATACGTTTTCTGGAAGACGGGGACAAAGCGAAGATTACGCTTCGTTTCCGAGGTCGCGAAATGGCACACCAAAACCTGGGTATGGATCTATTGAACCGTATCAAGGCTGATTTGGACGAGTATGCGGTTGTTGAATCTTTCCCGAAAATGGAAGGCCGACAAGCAATTATGGTGCTAGCGCCTAAAAAGAAATAAGTAGGGCAAAACTTAAAGTAGCAAAGGTCTATGGCCTTTGCTCGCCTTGCTTTTTATTAAACATCCCAATGCGGAGTTTTAGAAATGCCTAAAATGAAAACAGACAAGGGTGTAGCGAAGCGTTTTAAGAAAACCGCTAATGGTTTCAAGCGCAAGCAAGCACACTTACGTCACATTTTGACGAAAAAAAGCACTAAACGTAAACGTCACTTACGTGCCAAATGTTTAGTATCAAAAGCTGACGTTCCAGCAATCGCGCGTCAATTACCTTACGCTTAATTTAGGAGATTAGAAAATGCCAAGAGTTAAGCGTGGTGTAACCGCTCGTGCTCGTCACAAGAAAGTTTTAAAACTAGCTAAAGGTTATTATGGCGCTCGTAGCCGTACTTACCGTGTTGCTGTTCAAGCAGTAACTAAAGCTGGTCAATATGCTTACCGTGACCGTCGTCAGAAAAAACGTCAATTCCGTCAACTTTGGATTGCACGTATTAATGCTGCCGCTCGTCAAAATGGTCTGTCTTACAGCCGTTTCATCAACGGTCTGAAAAAGGCGTCTATCGAAATCGATCGTAAGATTTTGGCTGACATCGCTGTATTCGACAAAGTTGTATTTGCAACTTTAGTTGAAAAAGCAAAAGAAGCGTTAAACTAAGAAATTAGTTTGTTGCTGTAGAGAAGGGACCATTTGGTCCCTTTTTTTGTGCGCCATTTTAGGCTTAACCCAACCTAAACACTTATAAGCGCTCATTTAACTGGTACAAGATTAATAATCGGTGAAGGAAAGACATGTGCGTGCGTGAACAGTACTGACTGGTAATCCCGCAAAAATTTTTTGCTATTGCTTAACAATTTTGACCTAAAAAAATAGCAGGCTAAGCCTGCTATTCGTTGAAAAATCGAGTCTAGTTACTTTTTAGCGTCTAAATAACGCTCTGCATCGAGTGCGGCCATACAGCCTGTACCGGCAGAAGTAATGGCTTGACGATAATGTTGGTCCATCACATCACCACAGGCATAAACACCTTCTATACTGGTTTGCGTGGCGTTACCTTGCAAGCCACTCTGAACTTTTAAATAACCGTGGTTCATTTCCAACTGGCCTTCAAAAATACCGGTATTAGGGCTGTGACCAATAGCGACGAACACGCCAGCAACGGATAAGTCAGTGATCGAGCCATCTTTAGTGCTCTTCATCTTTAGACCTGTCACACCCATGGCATCACCAACCACTTCATCCATGGTTTGATCTAAGTGAAGGATGATGTTGCCATTGGCGACTTTGTCCATCAGACGGTCGATCAAGATTTTTTCTGAGCGGAAGGTGTCACGGCGATGGATGAGGTGAACTTCAGCAGCAATATTGCTTAAATATAATGCTTCTTCAACGGCGGTATTGCCGCCACCGATCACAGCGACTTTTTGATTGCGATAGAAGAAGCCATCACAGGTTGCACAGGCTGATACACCGCGACCTTTGAAAGCTTCTTCTGACTCTAACCCTAAGTAACGGGCAGAAGCGCCAGTTGCGATGATCAGCGCATCACAGGTGTACTCGCCGTTATCGCCTTTCAGACGGAAAGGGCGCTCGGTTAAGGTGACTTCGTTAATGTGATCGAACAAGATTTCAGTATCGAACTTTTCAGCATGCTTCTGCATACGTTCCATCAAGGCTGGACCCGTTAAGTCGTCCGCGTCACCTGGCCAGTTTTCAACTTCAGTCGTCGTGGTTAATTGACCGCCTTGCTGCATACCTGTGATCATCACAGGTTTTAAATTCGCACGCGCAGCATAAACGGCTGCGGTATATCCTGCTGGGCCTGAACCCAAAATCAATAAGTTACAATGTCTGACCTGGCTCATTTTTATCTCCGTGCCTTTAGCAAATTGCAAGGATTGTAGGGAATTTACCTGTGGGGGTAAAGTGTTGGAGGGCGATTCTTTTAGATTGCACTAATCGAGTCCATCCGTTTTGGTATGGAGAGTGTCAGTTTTACTTTACTGTGAAAACATAAATAGCTTAAGTGTGAACCACGAAATGAAGCACGGGATAAGCTTGTATGAATATGATGGTACGATCGTAGTGAAGCGTATTTCTACCCAATAAAAAAATCGGCCTCAATTGTATCGAGACCGATTTGAATTACATACTAAGTAAAGCTAGCTCAAATTCACATAAAAAGTTAAGTTAATTAAAAGCTTATACTAATAGTGTCGCAGGAGATGTGAACGCTAAGTTTAGGGCGTGAGCCACTTCCTTACACACCACTTTACCGTGCATGACGTTTAAGCCATTAAGAAAATGCTTGTCTTGCAACAGCGCTTCTTTATAGCCTAAATTTGCTAACTTGAGAATGTACGGTAAAGTTGCATTGTTAAGCGCAAATGTTGAAGTACGAGCGACCGCACCAGGCATATTTGCAACACAGTAATGCACAACATCATCAACAATATAGGTAGGATCTTGGTGAGTAGTGGCATGTGAAGTTTCAACACAACCGCCTTGATCGATCGCCACGTCAACGATAGCGCTGCCAGGCTTCATACGTGAAATCATGCTACGAGTAACCAATTTTGGCGCCGCAGCACCTGGAATTAGTACACCACCAATCACAAGATCGGCCTCAATAACATGACGTTCAATTGCATCTGCAGTTGAGTAAATGGCTTTTACAGCAGAACCGAATTGCACATTTAAACGACGCAGAGCATCAATACTGCGATCAAGAACAACAACATCAGCACCCATACCAACTGCCACTTGTGCTGCATTAGTACCAACCATACCGCCGCCAATAATGACGACTTTAGCAGGCTCAACCCCTGGTACGCCGCCCAGTAACATACCGCGGCCACCAGAAGATTTCTCTAATGCCATAGCGCCAGCTTGGATTGACATACGACCAGCGACTTCAGACATAGGAGCAAGCAAAGGCAGGCCACCACGATCGTCTGTCACAGTTTCGTAAGCGATACATACGGCACCACTTTTGATTAAATCTTCAGTTTGCGGTAAATCTGGAGCAAGATGCAGATAAGTAAATAAAATCTGATCGTGACGCAACATAGCGCGTTCAACTGCTTGAGGCTCTTTTACTTTTACAATCATCTGCGCTTCAGCAAAAACTTCAGCAGCAGTCGCTAAAATTGTGGCGCCAGCATCAATATAATCTTGATCTGAAAAACCAATACCTATGCCTGCATTTGTTTCAACAAAAACGTCGTGACCTTTGATCGCCAACTCGCGAACACTAGAAGGAACCATACCGACACGATATTCGTGGTTTTTAATTTCCTTGGGAACACCAATAATCATCTTTGAGCCTCAATTGCCTGAAATCCCACTTTTAATGGGCATAATTGTTATTTTATCGTGACCTGAACGTGATTAATTCAGGGATATCTAGTATAGTATCGGCGACGCAGTTTATGCTGCTGAACTTTCGGCATACGTAGAATAAAATGTTGTTTTAGTGATAAAGCAAGGTTAAATAAATGGCATATAATAAAAAGAGTCCTGTAAAAGACTTGGATCGCATCGATCGCAACATTCTTAATGAACTACAACTTGATGGCCGCATTTCAAATGTGGAATTGTCAAAAAGAGTCGGACTAAGTCCAACTCCGTGTTTAGAAAGAGTAAAACGTCTCGAAAAGCAAGGTTACATCAATGGCTATACCGCATTGGTGAATCCTCATTTCTTGGGTGCATCCCTACTGGTATTCGTGGAAATCACATTAAGCCGTGATACTCCCGAAGTGTTTGATAAGTTTAACCGCGCAGTGCAACTACTCGATGATATTCAAGAATGTCATCTGGTTTCAGGCGATTTTGACTACTTACTGAAAACTCGTGTTTCAGATATGTCGGCTTATCGTCGCTTGTTAGGTGAAACTTTATTGAAATTACCTTCTGTTTCCGACACGCGTACTTATGTTGTGATGGAAGAAGTTAAGCACACCAGTCGTGTAGCGATAAATCATCTACTCTCAGATATCTAAATTACCCTGATTGTTTGGTTTTACAATAAGGGGCTTAGGCCCCTTATTTATCAGTAACGTCGATATATCCATCTCATTTAACGCTTATTGCTATTAGCCTTGTATTGCCCTTAAGTTTGCTAACTTAGGGGCTTCTTTTTGTGGCATTTTTAAACAAATTTGTTAACGGAAGTGTTTGTGTAATAACTCATTCCTCCCCAAAAGCACACTAAAACACCTCAATAGACCAAATTTTGCCAATCATGACCAATTCTGTATAGAAAAACAGGCTAATGTGCTCCACATTTAGTGGGATTCTGGTATCGTTAGCCCACCTGTTTTCACTTTTATGGATTACGTCGTTTGTCTCAAGGAAATAGTGTACGCACGCTCACTGGCCTGCAACGTCTGCTGGAAGGCGGACTCATCATTTGTTGTGTTCTCGCCACTTATATTTTGCTCGCATTGACGAGTTTTAGTCCGTCTGATCCTGGTTGGAGTCAGTCGCATTTTCAAGGCGATATTAAAAACTGGACCGGAGCAGTAGGGGCTTGGATTGCCGATATTCTGTTATATTTCTTCGGCGTTACGGCTTATATCATGCCAATCATTGTCGCATCGACGGGTTGGTTATTGTTCAAACGTGCCCATCATTTACTAGAAATTGATTACTTTTCAGTGGCCCTGAGATTGATTGGATTTTTACTGATCATTCTGGGATTTTCTGCTTTGGCTAGCATGAATGCCAACAACATCTACGAGTTTTCGGCAGGCGGAGTGGCGGGTGATGTGATCGGTCAAGCCATGTTGCCGTATTTTAATAAACTCGGCACTACCTTATTACTGCTGTGTTTCTTGGGCTCAGGCTTTACGCTGTTGACTGGGATTAGCTGGCTGACTGTGGTCGAGAAAATCGGCTTAGTCTCTATTTGGATTTATAAAAAGTTAAAATTATTGCCGCAAGCGATGAAGCGTGAGCATGAAACCGAGGATACCCGTGGTTTTATGTCCGTGGTGGATAAGTTTAAACAGCGCCGTGAATCCCAATATGTGCTAGAAAAGCCCCCCATAGTTGAAAAGCCTAAGGTGCGTGAGCGTCATATTGGTCGTAGAGCTGAGATAACCCCAACGCTATATGCTGCCACTGATGATATGGTCATTGAACCAGAAGGTATTATTACTGAAACTGAGAATAATTCGTCGCCAAAAAACAAACTATCGGCGCTTGCAAAAATTCTAAGCTTGAATGGCAGTAAAAGTAAGAGTGCACAACGGGTTGAGCCACAAATCGATAATGATGATTTGGCCGCCCATGGCAATTTTGAAGCGCCACCTTGGTTAGCTGAACCTCAGCATTCAAATGCCGATGAGCAAGACAGTGCCGATTTTAATTCGCATTCATTCGATCATGATGACAATGAGCCAGTGTTTAGCAGTCAAGCATTTACAGAAGATGAAGACGATGAAAGTCTCGGTTTTAGCGATGATGACGTCATTGATTTTGATACTAAAGTGTCAACAGGTGCAGTGAATCAAGCGCAGCGTAATAAGCAAGATCAAAAAGCTAAAATTGTCGATGGCATTGTGGTATTGCCAGGACAAGAAGACAAACCCGCACCGAAAAAACCGATGGATCCTCTGCCGAGTATTAACTTGCTCGACATACCTGACCGTAAGAAGAATCCGATCAGCCCAGAGGAATTGGATCAAGTCGCTCGCCTTGTTGAGCTTAAATTGGCCGATTTCAACATCATCGCCAATGTAGTGGGTGTGTATCCAGGTCCTGTGATCACACGCTTTGAATTAGAATTAGCGCCGGGCGTTAAAGCGTCAAAAATCTCTAATCTATCAAAGGATTTAGCTCGTTCATTACTGGCTGAAAGTGTGCGCGTGGTTGAAGTTATTCCGGGTAAGGCTTATGTCGGACTCGAATTGCCCAATAAATTTCGCGAAACCGTGTTTATGCGCGATGTGTTAGATTGTGCCGCCTTTACTGAGAGTAAATCCAACTTAACTATGGTGTTAGGCCAAGATATTGCTGGTGACCCTGTTGTTGTTGATCTTGGTAAAATGCCACATTTATTGGTAGCCGGTACTACAGGCTCTGGTAAGTCTGTGGGTGTAAACGTGATGATCACCAGCTTACTGTATAAGTCTGGCCCAGAAGATGTACGCTTTATCATGATCGACCCCAAAATGTTGGAATTGTCTGTCTATGAAGGTATTCCGCATTTGCTATGTGAGGTAGTTACCGACATGAAAGAAGCTGCCAATGCGCTGCGTTGGTGTGTCGGCGAGATGGAACGTCGCTACAAGCTGATGTCTATGATGGGCGTACGTAACATCAAGGGCTATAACGCTAAAATTGCCGAGGCGAAGGCCAATGGCGAAGTGATTTTAGATCCTATGTGGAAGTCTTCTGACAGCATGGAGCCAGAAGCGCCTGCGTTAGATAAGCTGCCATCGATTGTTGTCGTTGTCGATGAATTTGCTGACATGATGATGATTGTTGGTAAAAAAGTTGAAGAGTTGATTGCCCGTATTGCCCAAAAAGCGCGTGCCGCAGGCATACATTTAATTCTTGCAACCCAAAGACCTTCAGTGGATGTGATCACAGGTTTGATTAAGGCCAACATTCCCACACGTATGGCGTTCCAAGTGTCATCGCGTATCGATTCGCGCACCATTTTAGATCAACAGGGTGCCGAAACCTTGCTTGGTATGGGTGACATGTTATTTTTGCCACCGGGTACTGCGGTACCGAATCGTGTTCATGGTGCGTTCGTTGATGATCATGAAGTTCACCGTGTCGTTGCCGATTGGTGCGCCCGTGGCAAACCGCAATATATCGAAGAAATCCTCAACGGTGCCAGTGATGGTGAACAAGTATTATTGCCTGGTGAAACCGCTGAATCAGACGAAGAATACGATCCGTTATATGATGAAGCAGTCGCCTTTGTGACTGAAACTCGTCGCGGCTCGATTTCAAGCGTACAGCGTAAATTTAAGATTGGTTATAACCGTGCAGCCCGCATTATTGAACAGATGGAAGCACAAGGTATTGTTTCTGCTCAAGGCCACAACGGTAACCGTGAAGTCTTAGCGCCGCCAGCACCAAAACATTATTAAGCCGCGCTAAGGCGTAGCTTTGATACACCCAAGGGTTTACAGGGTAAGGAATAAAATGAAAAAACGATTATGCGCTGTGTTGTTAGCTTCACCTTTGCTATTTAGCGCGGCTGTGTTTGCCGATGATGCGCAGCAGCTCAGGGAAAAATTGATTGGTACCGCGTCACTAAAAGCCGATTTCAAACAAACCGTAACAGATGTCAATAAAAAGGTTATTCAAACAGGGTCTGGCATTTTTGCCTTAGCGTATCCGAATCAATTTTATTGGCATTTAACCCAGCCCGATGAATCGCAGATTGTCGCTGATGGTAAAGATTTGTGGATCTACAATCCTTTCGCCGAGGAGGTGGTCATCATGGATTTTGCTGAAGCAATCAATGCATCTCCCATCGCATTGCTCGTCCACCGCGACGATGCGACTTGGTCACAGTATTCAGTGTCCAAGAAACAAGATTGCTATGAGATCAAACCTAAGGCGATTGATTCGGGCATATTGTCCGTCAATGTGTGTTTCAAAAATGCCCAGTTAGTCAACTTTAATGTTGCCGATGATAAAGGTAATTTAAGCCTGTTTGATTTAAGCAATCAGCAAGCCATCACAAATAAAGACAAAGCCTTGTTCACCTTTGTGATCCCAGACAGCGTCGATGTTGATGATCAACGTCGAAAAGCAGCGCATTAGGCTATCGCGTGAGCAGTTTATCGTTTAATTTTGCGCCCGATTTTCGTCCCTTGGCCGCGCGCATGCGGCCAAGAACGATTGGCGAGTACATAGGTCAAGCCCATTTACTGGGTGAGGGCCAACCACTACGCAAAGCATTGGAAGCAGGGCGCGCCCATTCCATGATGTTGTGGGGACCGCCGGGCACAGGTAAAACAACCTTAGCCGAATTAATCGCACATTATTCAAATGCTCACGTTGAACGCATTTCCGCGGTCACCTCTGGCGTTAAGGACATTCGCGCCGCGATTGAGCAAGCAAAAGCCGTTGCAGAATCCCGTGGCCAACGTACCTTATTGTTTGTCGATGAAGTCCACCGATTCAATAAGAGTCAACAGGATGCTTTTCTGCCATTTATTGAAGATGGCACAGTGATCTTTATCGGCGCGACCACAGAAAATCCGTCTTTTGAAATCAATAATGCCTTACTCTCGCGGGCAAGGGTCTATCTTATCAAGCGCTTAAGCCATGATGAAATCGCCCATATAGTGACTCAAGCCTTAAACGATAACGAGCGCGGTTTAGGCCTACGACGATTTGTAATGCCAACCGATGTGCTCACAACATTGGCACAACTTTGTGATGGTGATGCCCGTAAAGCGTTAAATCTTATTGAGTTGATGAGTGATATGCTCATCGACGGTGGCACCTTTACCACTGAAATGTTAATTCAAGTGGCGGGGCACCAAGTTGCTGGTTTTGATAAGAACGGCGATCAGTTTTACGATCTTATTTCAGCAGTGCATAAATCCATTCGCGGCTCAGCACCCGATGCGGCGTTGTATTGGTTTTGTCGAATATTAGAAGGCGGTGGCGATCCGCTTTACGTGGCAAGGCGCTTACTGGCGATTGCCTCTGAAGATGTGGGCAATGCCGATCCTGCGGCGATGACAATCGCACTGAATGCCTGGGATTGTTTTCACCGTGTTGGCCCCGCAGAAGGTGAGCGAGCAATAGCACAAGCCATTGTTTACCTTGCCAGCGCGCCTAAGAGCAACGCTGTGTATACCGCATTTAAGGCTGCGCGTGAGTTAGCTCGCGAAACAGGGCAAGTCGAAGTACCGCACCATTTACGCAATGCACCGACTCAATTAATGAAAGACATCGGCATGGGTGCAGGGTATCGATATGCCCACGATGAAGCCAATGCCTATGCCAGTGGTGAAAATTATTTCCCCGAATCCCTGCAAACAGCACAGTTTTATTTTCCGACTGAGCGAGGGTTTGAGAAGCGGATCAAAGATAAATTGGCGCAATTAGCCCAGTTAGATCAAGCCAGTGAGAACAAAAGATATGACTAACATCTTATTAGTGGCTTTCGGCGGGTCAATTGGAGCAGTTTTACGCTATCTTATTTCAATATTCATGATCCAAGTATTTGGCAGCAGTTTTCCTTTTGGTACACTGTTGGTTAATGTTATAGGTTCATTTTTTATGGGCGTAATTTACGCTCTGGGGCAAATGAGTCATATCAGCCCTGAACTCAAAGCGCTTATAGGTATCGGTCTATTAGGTGCTTTGACAACGTTTTCGACTTTCTCTAATGAAACCTTGTTGCTGATGCAAGAAGGGGATTGGCTGAAGGCGATTTTGAATGTGGTGTTGAATCTAAGTCTATGTTTATTCATGGTGTACTTAGGTCAACAACTGGTTTTTTCTCGCATTTAACTATTAAGAATATATCACATGTTAGATCCTAAATTTTTGCGCAACGAATTAGAAGTTACCGCTGAGCGACTGGCTACCCGTGGCTTTATTTTAGACATAGCTCATCTCATTCAATTAGAAGAAAAGCGTAAGTCACTGCAAGTGGCTACCGAAGAATTACAAGCGTCGCGTAATGCCATCTCCAAATCTATTGGCCAAGCTAAAGCCCGTGGTGAAGATGTTGACGCGATCATGGCGCAAGTGGGCGATTTAGGTTCACAGTTGGATGCCAAAAAGATTGAACTGGCCGCCGTACTTGAAGAAGTCAATGCCATTGCCATGTCTATGCCTAACCTGCCTGATGAATCAGTACCAATGGGAGCCGATGAAACAGAGAACGTTGAAGTGAGACGTTGGGGTACGCCACGCACTTTTGATTTCCCGATTAAAGATCATATCGATTTAGGCGAAGGCCTAAACGGCTTAGATTTTAAAAATGCCGTTAAAATTACTGGCTCACGTTTTATAGTGATGAAAGGCCAAGTCGCCCGCTTAAACCGCGCCATTGGTCAGTTCATGTTGGACTTACATACCACAGAGCACGGTTATACCGAAGCCTATGTGCCATTACTGGTTAACGAGGCAAGCTTACTCGGCACAGGCCAGCTACCTAAGTTTGGTGAAGATTTATTCCACACTAAACCTGCGACTGAAGAAGGCCAAGGCTTGAGCCTTATCCCAACCGCAGAAGTGCCATTAACGAACTTAGTTCGCGATAGCATTGTTGATGAAGACGAGCTGCCAATAAAGTTAACAGCGCATACTGCATGTTTCCGCAGCGAAGCGGGCTCATACGGCAAAGATACCCGTGGTCTGATCCGTCAGCACCAATTCGATAAAGTTGAAATGGTGCAAATTGTTAAGCCTGAAGATTCAATGGCGGCACTTGAAGCGCTGACAGGTCATGCTGAAACTGTATTGCAGCGTTTAGGTTTACCGTATCGAACAGTGATTTTATGTACTGGCGATATGGGCTTTGGCTCAAGCAAAACCTACGATATCGAAGTCTGGTTACCAGCACAAAATACCTATCGTGAGATTTCTTCTTGCTCAAACATGAAGGATTTCCAAGCCCGTCGTATGCAAGCACGTTACCGCGTGAAAGCAGATAATAAGCCTGCGCTATTGCATACGTTAAACGGCTCAGGTTTAGCTGTGGGTCGTACTTTAGTGGCTATTTTAGAAAACTATCAAAATGCTGATGGCAGTATCACAGTCCCTGAAGTTCTGCGTCCTTACATGAGCGGTTTGACTCAAATAGGCTAATGGAACACAAAATAATACTATGGATAAAGGCCAGCGCTATCTCCGTTGGCTTTCCTATACCGCTGTGATTGCAGTATTTTTTGCTATAATGCTCGCCACCGTAGGCAAAGCCATCTGGGTTGTGTTAGAAAACGTCAAATAACCCTATCAACTTTGTTCAAGTAAAAAGAAAGGCATGTTTCCCAAAGGAACATGCCTTTTTGTTTGTGTCATGTTTACGTGATGACTTAACCCTTTGCCATTAAATACACTTAGCTGGTTTGGGCAGGCCCGCGATTTTCGTTGCTTGTTTCGCAGGTCCAATCGGGAATAGGGTATATAAGTATTTAGAATTGCCTTTGTCTGGTCCTAAGGCTTGGCCAATGGCTTTAACTAATACTCGGATAGCAGGGCTCGTTTTATATTCGAGATAGAAATCTCGAACAAAGTTAATCACTTCCCAATGTGCAGGCGTAAGTACAATTTGCTCTTCTGCCGCTAACAACAGGGCCATATCGGGTTGCCAATCGTTAAGATTTTTTAAATAACCTTGATGGTCACGGGCGATTTCTGCGCCATTAAATTGCAATGGATTTACCACGTTATCACCTTGTCATGGAGTAATGATTGAGCCACAAACTCATTGTAATCGATAAACATCACGTTCTTTAAACGTTCGGATAGACCACGTGCGATAACATCGTCTTTTAAAACCATCAGCTTGAAGGGTGATAATGCCATTGCCCATTGACGCAGCAGTAACGCGTTAACACCATCACTCGATAATAAAATCGCATCTTCCTTACAGGCGTAACGTAAACAAAGTTTTAGCGCGTTATCTCGACTGGGAGATGTTTGAATATGGTGTAAAATCATTAGAATACTAAGACCTCATCCACTTGGTTTAAATGGGCTGTGATGGCTTCATCGTTGACCACTGTGACTGGGATCGACAGTAAGCCATGGCTTAAGCCGTAATCGGCTAAGGATTGCTTACAGACTAACACAAAGCCAATATCATACAGCGGCAGTGCTTTAAAGGTGGATATGTAATCTTTAGCACCGATAAGCTCAGGCTGTTGCTCTTTAATCAAATGCAACACACCTTCATCCACAAACACTAAACTCACTTCTTGTTCGAAGCTAGCGCTAAGCAGGGCAAGATCTAAACCTTCGCGGCCACGAACAGTACCATGTGGCGAGCAGCGAAATAGAATACACAATTTTTTCATAGTAGCCCTGAGAGTTAAAAACTGATCAAACGATCGGCCGATTCAATACCTGTGATTAGCTCACCTAAACCGCCCATGATAAATGACTCGCCCACATTCCAGTGGCTTAGGCCATTCTCGCAGGCATCTTGCTGACTCACAATGCCACGACGTAGCGCTGCAGAAACGCAATTGACTAACGGGACCTGACGGGATTGCGCCAGCTGTTTCCAGTCACTGATCACATCATTTTCATCGGAGGCGGGTAAGCTTAAATCTGTGGAGTTATAAACGCCATCTTGATAAAAAAACACACAGATAATCTGATGCCCAGCTAAAAGTGCAGCTTGGGAGAAGCGTAAGGCGTTAACACTCGCCGACGTGCCATAAGCGGGCCCGTTCACTTGGATAATAAATTTGCTCATTTAAAATAAAAATGGCCCTAAAAGTAGGGCCATTCTAACGCAAGTTAAGCTAAAAATCGCTAACTAGGATTAGTCATCGTTGCCTATGCCCATCAGGTGTAACAGCGCGATGAAGAGGTTTAAGAAGTCTAGGTATAACGAGATAGTCGCGCGAATGTAGTTAGTTTCGCCGCCATTGACGATACGACTAGTATCAAACAGGATAAAACCTGTCATCAGTAACGCCAAGCCCGCGTTAATTGCCATAAAGGCAACACTGTTACCCATAAAAATATTAATCACAGCGGCGGCGATCACCACAATCAAGCCGGCGAACAAGAATCCACGTAGGAAAGAGAAATCTTTCTTAGTGGTCACGGCATAGGCTGATAACGCAACGAAAATCACTGACGTTAACCCCAGTGCTTGCATGATCAGCTGTGGACCGTTTGCCATACCCGCGTAGTGATTGAGCATGTAGCCCAGTGAAGCACCTTCCATACCCGTAAAGGCAAACACCCAGAAGATACCCGCTGCAGACTCGGCTTTACGTAAAGTAACAAACAACAGTACTAGGCCACCAATCGATAAACCAATGGAGACTAACGGACTGATATTTAATGCCATTGCTAAACCCGCACACAGGGCAGAGAATGCCAATGTCATCGATAACAGCATATAAGTGTTTTTAAGAAGTTTGTTCACTTCCAGTGTTGACGTACTCGTCGAATATAAGGTTTCTTGGGTCATGTTGATCTCCGTTGACACATTTCCAAACTGATCATTTTGATTTTTTACAGCACACTAAGTTCCCGTAAAATCCTAAAATGAACTTAACTGGTGCAATGATACCGTACATGAGATACGGGTGAAAGTCATAGAACCATGAATAACAAATTGTTAATCTTCAAAATTTTACTCAATTATTTATTTCAACTTTAACTGCAAAGCAAAAAAAATAAGATTCTTGTATCTGCGTCTTCATCCACTATGAAGGTAAAAATTTAGTCTGTACATAAGCAGACGGTACACAATCACACTCAATGCTGATTTCAATGACTAGATCAGCATATTGAGTTTAAACCAAGCTTAAGCCAGCCACTCTTTGTGCAATTTTTCAGTATCGCCAAGATATTCCAGCACCCAAGCGAGTGCAGGCGACATCTTGTCAGCATTCCACGCGAGACAACAAGGGCTTGTCTGCTTTGGATTTTCCAGTTGTTTTTCAACAAGCGCACCCGCCTTAATAAACACGCTCGCTAAATGCACTGGCATATAACCGACGCCTAAACCTTCGCGGAAACAGTTAATGGCACGAATCCAATCAGGTACGACTAACCTGCGTTGATTCTCTAGCAACCAAGTCATACGTTTTGGAATTTCCCGAGAAGTATCTTCTAAACAAATCGAGGGAAAAGGGCGCAGCTCATCGTCACTTAATGGGCGGTCAATACTGGCCAAGGGATGATTTTTACTAACAAGAAACGCCCACTCAATATCCCCCATGTCTTTATATTGGTAAACACCACCGACTGGAATTGCGGTTGTCGCACCAATAGCAATATCACTGCGACCCGTGGCGAGCGCTTCCCAAACCCCGTTAAAGACCTCAATGCGAATAATTAATTCAATATCATGGAAGTGTCGATAAAAGTCAGCAATTAATACGCTGATCCTGTCGGCACGGACGATATTATCAAGGGCTATGGACAAGGTGGGTTGCCAACCATTTGCCACGCGCTGAGTGCCACGTTTCATCTCGTCCATCTGCGTGAGCAAGGTTCTGGCTTGCTTCACAAAATGTTCACCCGCTGGTGTTAACGTTACGCTGCGATGATGCCGTTCAAAAAGAATGACGCCGAGTTCTTCTTCTATTTGCTTGACCGCGTAGCTCACGGCAGAGGGCACTTTATGTAGCCGATTCGCCGCCGCGGTGAAACTACCTACACGAGCCACAATATCAATGAGTTCTAGCGCTTGTTCTGAGAGCATAACTGACGTCCATTCCAATGAAAATAATTGATAGCACAAGTCAAAAATAAACGTTTCCAATAAATTTAACAAGTCTTTAGACTGCACACTTTAGTCAATCCGACCCGATTATTCTATGAAAACGTCTAGTAACACCTTTGTAAACATAAAGTTCTTTATGTTTCTATTCTATTTAGCCATGTTGAGCATGCTTGGCTTTATTGCCACTGACATGTATTTGCCTGCTTTCAAAGCAATTGAAGGCTCATTTAACAGCACACCATCACAGGTGGCGATGTCACTGACCTGTTTCCTTGCGGGTCTTGCCTTAGGTCAGCTGCTTTACGGCCCGTTAGTCAATAAAATCGGCAAACGTTGGGCACTGATCTTTGGCCTTGCTTTATTTGCCATTGCTAGCGTGTTTATTGCCAACAGTGATTCTATATTAATGCTCAATACCGCGCGCTTCTTCCAAGCCATTGGCGCCTGTAGCGCAGGGGTTATTTGGCAAGCTATTGTGGTAGAACAATATGATGCCGATAAAGCCCAAGGTATTTTCAGCAACATTATGCCATTGGTTGCATTATCGCCTGCATTAGCACCGATCCTTGGTGCTTATATTCTGAACGAATTAGGCTGGCGTGCAATCTTTATCTCCTTGTGTGTTATCGCTTTTCTGCTGGTATTGATGACCTTGTACTTTGTTCCAGGCAAGAGTCAACATAAACACAGTGAACATGTTGCTGTATCTTATGGGCAAATTTTGAAAAACACCCGCTATTTAGGCAACGTCGTGATCTTCGGTGCCTGTTCCGGTGCTTTCTTTGCCTACCTAACTGTGTGGCCGATTGTGATGGAAATGCACGGTTATCAAGCGACTGAAATTGGGTTAAGTTTTATCCCGCAAACCATCATGTTTATTGTCGGTGGTTATGCGAGTAAGTTACTGATAAAACGCATTGGCGGGCATCAAACACTCAATATCTTGTTGTCGATTTTCGCAGCCTGCGTTATTTCGATCATCATGTTCACGCTGATTTATCCCGCGAGCACGATTTTCCCACTGCTGATTTCGTTCTCTATTTTAGCGGCGGCCAATGGTGCAATTTATCCAATAGTCGTTAACAGCGCGCTACAGCAGTTTAGTCAGAATGCCGCTAAGGCCGCAGGATTACAGAACTTCTTACAGATCAGCATTGCCTTTGGTGCATCTAGCTTAGTTGCTATGTGGGCAAGCCTAGGTGAAGTGGCTATTGGTTGGGGTATCCTATGTTGCGCTATCTTAGTTGTGGTCGGCTATATACTTAAGAGTCAACAAGAGTGGGGCGACTTTGCCAAACATTTCACTAAGCCAGATCCCGCACGGGTAGGCATAATGTCCGATGTGAAGCAAAATCCAGCGGATTGAGTGTAATAGCAACAATTGGCGCGTAATTGAGAGTTAGTGCTTTACAGTCAACAGACTTACTTATATTATGCGCCTCGTTCGGAGGGGTGGCAGAGTGGTTTAATGCACCGGTCTTGAAAACCGGCGTGGGTTTATAGCCCACCCAGGGTTCAAATCCCTGCTCCTCCGCCATATTTAGTCAAAAAGCCGCTAAGCAATTAGCGGCTTTTTGCATTTTAGCTATTTTAGCCTTGCGTTTCTGATCCGAAACGCAGTGTTTCAGCCATATTTCACAAGCAAAGCCATCAGCAATGATGACTTTGCTTGTATTATTTAACTCTAGATTTCCTCATTCAACATGATGCCTGACAATCTCAGCCATCATTACACTTTGGGGAGTTTGTGTTGGATCATGGCAAGAGCAAAGGAATGCCAATCTGCATAAGCATAGCTGCTCACCAGATCTCGCAGGATAGTCGGTTCGCCAGCATTATCAACTGGTTGCAAAATTATCGGCAAATTCAGTGCATTGCAGTAATCCCGCCGCTCCACCACAAAAAACTGCTTCTTGTAGGGGAGTAGCAATGTGTCCTCAGCTTGCGTATTAAAATCACGCGCGGCTAAATAACCAGTAAACCAATGATTCAGTAGTGTCTCGCATTGCTTAGTGTGGAATAAGTTTCCCCAATCATCCCCGAGTATGGCTTGACCCGACAGGACTCGCTGACAATGATGAAAATCGATAAAGCCTAGCTCACGTGTAATCACTTGTTGGCAATGCTTAAGCTGTAGATCTGAGTGTGATATGCCCAATTTCGCCATTAAGGTCGCGACTCTTTGCTTGGCTAACGGCTCATCCTGCTGACAAGCTTTGAGCAGTTTTTTAGCGCGAACTTTGGTTTCATTTAATGCGATGGCGCTTGAGTCTTTCATCTTGGCTAACTTCATTTTGCATTACCTCCATGACTGACTCGATTTGCTCGCGGCACGTGAATGAAAGGCCAAATACTGATGATCAATAAACTCAAGAGACAAGCTAAGATGTCCGCAATTGGAAAGGCCATCCACAACTTAACCAAAGAGTTTGGCATGATATTAATGTTTAATGCGCCTGTGATAAATGAAATATCTGTAAAGGATAGTTGAGGTAACAGGACCAGCAGGGGCAGTAACAAACCATAGATTTTTATCCCAGATAATAGCAATGCAAGCTTAGGGCGATTTGTGCCTTGATACACAGCAATCGCAATACCTGTGATCCCCGCCAAAGGTAAAGCGATAAACGTCACACTCGAAATCTTAATACAACCAGTTTTAGCTTAGTGGCAAGATAGCGAGTAATACTCTTGAGGACACGTTCGCCCGCTCGTTGAGACTTGACCAAGATGATAAAGTCATCCGCGTAGCGGGCGAAGTGATGCCCTCTGCTTCCCAGCCCTTTATCCAGACTATTCAACATGATGTTTGATAGTAATGGTGAGAGTGGGCCGCCCTGAGGTACGCCTTCGAAGCTTGCTTCAAATTGGTCGTTGATCATCACGCCTGCACGCAGGTATTTACCAATAAGCGCCAGCAGACGCTTATCCTGTACCTTGATCCTTAACTGAGTCATTAAGAGATCATGATTTACTCGATCAAAGAACTTGGACAGATCAACATCGACGGCAAATTTGCGTTTATGTTTGATGATATCCCTGACTTGCAAGACCGCTTGTTTGGCATTCCTATTCGGTCTAAAGCCGAAGCTATTAGCCGAGAAGGAAGGGTCAAACAACGGCGAGAGAATTTGAGCAATTGATTGCTGTATCACACGATCAATGACGTTAGGGATACCCAGTTTGCGTTTACCGCCATAGGGTTTGTCGATCTATACGCGTCTGACTGCTGAGGGTTGATATTCACCTAACTCAAGTTGAGAATTACACTGTTGCCAACCGCCTTGCTGCACCCAAAGCGGGTAGGCTTCGATGGTCATGCCATCGATACCAGCCGCGCCATTATTGGCTTTAACCTGACGCCAAGCTCGGTGTAGATTCTCAGGCTGAAGCAGTTGTTGGAATAAATCGCTGTTGAAGGCTGGTTGCTCATTTACGGTGGCCATTAGATCACGTGGTTTCATCGTCTTGTCCCCTTACTTAGTGGGGGAGGCCCTGCCAACTCACCTCTAGCCTACGCCTCATATGATGTTCTTGTTCATCAGCTCGCAAATTTGCTAGCGGCCTCCTTCAAACCAATCCTCGCGGATAAGCCCTTGCCATTCGCTAGTAGTTAACGTTTAATAACAGGATGTTATTGAACAGTGACCTTCCTACAGAGGACTTTCACCTCATTAGTTCATGCCCATGCTGGGCGTACACAAAGCCATCAATTTGACTGTCTTACGCTGCGCTTCAACTAGCAAATTATGGCGGCGTTATATGCCTAGTTCCTTGGTATGGTACCATTAGTTAGTGAAGCGAAAGCACCAAAAGACACTGGAGCAATTTTATCTTCGCCCTACCAGCGGCACTACACATGTGAAATTTGCTCAACTGTATTATGGCAAACTTCGTGACGATGTTAACCGCTTTATAGATGAGAAATGGACACCTACGTTCTTATCTAAGGCGGTCAACAACCGTGCTTTTCGCTCCGATTTAGATGACGCCTACCTGACAAGTTCCATTTCTGTGGATGATGTTTCTGTGCAGTGGAGAGGTCGAGAGCTCCAGGAGCCTCAAAAGCGAATTGTGCTGGAGGGTGTGAAACAAGCTGTGGCTGCAGAGACCAGTAAGCTTGGACAAATCCTGATTGAGTGGTCTCAGGAAGCGCAATCCCAAATCAGCAAAAAGCGCAAATCATTACTTGACCCGCTCAATGAACAAGAAAGGTTTGTACTGGCGCAGATTAATAGTGCCTTTGCAGACTTGCAGCGCTCGCAGGCAACTATAAAAGCCTACTTATCTTCAGCTGTGGAGCTGAAAGAGAAGCAAGATCAGGTTATGTCTAAGCTGGTTGCTCTGGAGAAGGTCGAAAAAGTCATGACTAAAGTGACTGATGCCAACGACAAGTTATCAGACACATTGAACTCTGAAGATACGGATAAAGCCATCGAGAAGTTTTTGGAGCTAATCGAGTCGGCAAAGTCGCGCCTGCAAAACAATGATGATTAACATGGGAGAGCACTAAAATGGGACATTATGATTTGAGTGAGGAAGCAAAAGCCACAGATAAAGAACTCAGTTCCGCGGCAGACAAACTTGTACTGCTGAGCGATGAGAGAATAGCAGAGTTGCTACCAAAACGTGCTGACCAGGAAGAGCTAAAAAGAGTGATTGATGCCGTTAGTCTGGCCAGTAATTCAAATGCTAAACGCACTGCCATAGCTGAGAATTTAGAGAACGTTTCAGAAGTTGTACGCAAAGTAATGAAAGCATTTATGTAGCAAAGGCACGGTGTTAAGGATGGAACCTGGATTTACGTGAGTGAGCACCTGTAATTGGCTCCACACGCAGCTGGGAGCTGAAAGCGAATATATCGATGAGTGCAGTTGACTGCACCAATACTAGGAATGTACATGAAATTTGGATTTTTCTTTGGTGCAGGGGCTGAGATTGGATATGGCCTCCCAAGTGGTGGCAAGTTTGCTATCGATCTCTTCCGTCAAGATGTTAGCAATGAGAAGAGAGCTTCGGGAACAACTTAGAAACATTGATGCTAGGACGAATTATGCGACAAGTTGGCTACCTGATAGTTTTGCAACACAACGGATCCATGCGTTTGGTAAGAACGAATTTACAGCCTTGATCGAATCTTCAATTGAATATCGTAAGGGTGAAATTATTCGTCGGTTGAACGATTTTGATGGGGAAGTCGAATACGCGTTAAAGCAGTTTGGTCTGGAGAAAAAGACACTGATTGACAAATTTAGCGCGGGAATGGAAACAGGCTATGGTGAGCATTTATACTCTGCAGCCATCCGTATGAATCCAATCCTTGCTAACGAAGTTAAGCTGTTCGGCAGTGAAGCGTACTCGGCGATTCTCAGCGTGATAAGTAGCGGTAACAATACCGCAGAGTTACAGCGTTATGCCGGTGCTTTCCTACAACTTCTAGTTGGTGCGCATGGGCAAGATCTTGTTCAAAGGTTAAATCAGGAGCTCTTTGAGACAGCTCCAGATGATATCCCAATATTTGATGACGTAACCGGAATGTTCAAACTCGAGTTTAGTCGGGCTGGACTGACCGCTTTAGAGCTGCTGCTGGAGAAACATAAGGAATATGATTTACCTGCCTGTAATGTATGCGATCTGTTATCTGCGATATCGCAGCAAGTACTAGAGAACATTTTTACGACTGTGCTTGACTATCAGTCTTTGATTGACAGCCATTTTAGATATCTTTTTTCCCCGCGCACAGAATGGGCAAAGTTTTCCAAAATGGTCATATTCTTGCGCTCGACTCGCGAATACATCGTGCAGCAATTAGAGAGTGTAGGTGAGCTACCTGATACTGGTTATTACCATGATTTGGAAAAATGCAAAGAATTAGGAATCGAAATCGGTGCGATTGGCACATCTAACTACAACAATCTTGTTGAAAAAATCTCAGAGAATTTGAACTTCGATATCCCTCCAGTTCAGCACCTGAATGGTGGCGTAACTGATTACTACAACCCCTATAAGAACTCTGTGATATCCGGTGTCAGTCCAGAAGATGTTCCCAAAGACCAAATTTATGTGCCTTTTGTCCTGACCCAAAGTGGACTAAAGCCTCTTACTTCGGTAGACATGTCCAGACGATACGTGGGTCTATTTGACCAATATTCGGAATGTGAAGCCATAGTTGTCGTAGGCTATGGATTTAACATAGACGACAGTCATATCAATGGATTATTCCGCAAATTGATTGAGGAAAAAGAAAAGTCCTTATATTGGGTGTGCCTAGAAACTGATGGCACAGCTGAAGAACAGAAAAGGCGCCTTATTAAGCGCCTAAGAATATCACTTCAGTTTCGTGACCGGATCAATGTTATTCCCGTTGATGCAGAGAATAGGCTATTTAGAGGTGTAACTTGGTTACATGAGGTAACTAGAACCATACAAGCGCCTCAAACATCGCGGCCTGCGGCCGCTTGACTCGCAACAAGTTGCTCGCTGTTTAGGCGTGCGTTAGGAGTCTTGAGTAACATGGAAATTGAAGGAAGAAAATATACCCTTGTTGTTACAAGCGCTAACGACTTCGATACACTTAGCTTGGAATGCACACTCGATAACGAATTAATAATTGAAGCAGAGCTAGTCAGTTATAAGGAAAAACAGGCAAAAATCCACTTCCATAAAAGTGGGCTTTCGCTAAAGGTGGTTGAGGCGTTCATCAATGAGGTCAATAAAGAGCTAATTCATGGCGGACAGAAAAACTCCTAACAAGTTGCTTAATTTCATTCCGGCCACAAACAGCGTGGCCTCCACTGGACTGCCTACGTTACGCTGCGGCAGCCAATTAGCAAAGCGTTATGCGGCCAAGAGCGAATCATGACACACAATAAATTTTATGCTCCAGGAAACTACGAGAGCCCCTTGACGCCCGAAGGACGCGCTCGAACGATTGCTTCATTCCAAATTTGCTGCGCCCCCCAAGAGCTTGCGAAGGATGTTCCAATGAGGCGTGATGTACTAAGAAACCTTATGAGTCCAAGGGCCGTGAGCTATTGGCTGGAGCTAGGATGGCTTAAAAAGATCGGCAAGGTCGGAAAGGTCGAACTACTGGTTCTGTCATCTAAGGGCTTGGTTACCTGCAAGAATAGCTTGGCAGGCGGCTCGGAAGTTCCGACAACAAAAGCACTTGTGGATCGGTGTGTCACTCAGATGACAGTAGGATCAACTGGATTCAAAGAGATTTCCTTTGCCCCTCTTGAGGATGTGAAGTGACGTGCCGCATAACAATGCGCGCAATCGGACGGCTTCGCTAGGCGTTACATGCTATGAAAGTATCTGAGCTTCAAGAAAAATTTATAGATGAGCTAAAAAAGCTGCTTCCGGAGTGGACGTTTGTGAAGTGCAATCGTCACTTCAAGCTAAAGCGTGAGAATGTAGTGTGGTTATTCCATATTTCATGTATCAACCACGAATCAGATTTCGATGCAGTTGGTAACGTAGCTGTAGAATTTCTTTCAGGTAAAGAACGAGTGTGTATTATCGGCGCTGAACTCGGAAATATTAATGGCTCCGGCCAAGCAAGGTTTCCAGTTTCCTCATCAAATGAGGTAATCAACTCTTCAAAGTGCCTTTTCGACTTATTTGTTAAAGTTGGTCAGCCATTCTTAAATAGGTTCAGCAACCCTAATGAGGTAGCTTCAACCCTTAAACGCGGTGGTAAAGAGGCAATGCTTATAAGCCCTTTAATCAATCAACATGAAACGCAAATTAATCGCCTGTGCCATGAATATAGCATCGGCATGTAATCGGGTAGCCGGAGGTATTTAGCCTCCAGCCCCCACACTACAATGCATGCGGCTCCGCACAGGGCGGTTCATTTAGAACGCCTAACCTGTTTTCTGGTTCGGATAGTGAACTGCAATCCATCCATCTCTCAGTGAACATAAACCTGCTTTCTTGAGATACTCATTACTCAGCGCTTGCTGTATCCCTGGTGTTTTCGAGCTTCGCCACGGCCCTTTGCTTGTAATTCCACAAGCAACGGCCTCTTGGATCCTGACCCCACGTTTGAGTAAGTTTTGTACCTTAGTCCGTGGTTTTCGCCATTGACGCCAGTAGCACATACGTACTCGACGACGGATCCAGTGGTCTAAATCGACACACCCTTGGTAAGCGTTGGCTATGCCAAAGTAGTTGATCCAGCCTTGCATGTATTGCCGCACTTTAAACAATTGATAGCTCACGCTCCAATTGCGGTTTGTCAGTCGTCTTATCTTTTGTTTGAAGATGTGCAGTGTTTTGACATGCCACTGGATCTTTCCGCGGTTAAAGGTAAACCCTAGGAACTTGCTTTGGCCTACCTTAACCACTTGGCTTTTCTGTTCGTTAACAACCAGTTTTAGCTTAGTGGCAAGATAGCGAGTAATACTCTTGAGGAGACGTTCGCCCGCTGTTGAGACTTGACCAAGATGATAAAGTCATCCGCGTAGCGGGCTAAGTGATGCCCTCTGCTTTCCAGCTCTTTATCCAGACTATCCAACATGATGTTTGATAGTAATGGTGAGAGTGGGCCGCCCTGAGGTACGCCTTCGAAGCTTGCTTCAAATTGGTCGTTGATCATCACGCCAGCACGCAGGTATTTACCAATAAGCGCCAGCAGACGCTTATCCTGTACCTTGATCCTTAACCGAGTCATTAAGAGAGCATGATTTACTCGATCAAAGAACTTGGACAGATCAACATCGACGGCAAATTTGCGTTTATGCTTGATGATATCCCTGACTTGCAAGACTGCTTGTTTGGCATTCCTATTCGGTCTAAAGCCGAAGCTATTAGCCGAGAAGTAAGGGTCAAACAACGGCGTGAGAATTTGAGCAATCGATTGCTGTATCACACGATCAATGACGTTAGGGATACCCAGTTTGCGTTTACCGCCATCGGGTTTGTCGATCTCTACGCGTCTGACTGCTGAGGGTTGATATTCACCTAACTCAAGTTGAGAATTACACTGTTGCCAACCGCCTTACTGCACTCAAAGCGGGAAGGCTTCGATGGTCATGCCATCGATACCAGCCGCGCCATTATTGGCTTTAACCTGACGCCAAGCTCGGTGTAGATTCTCAGGCTGAAGCAGTTGTTGGAATAAATCGCTGTTGAAGGCTGGTTGCTCATTTACGGTGGCTATTAGATCACGTGGTTTCGTCGTCTTGTCCCCTTACTTAGTGGGGGAGGCCCTGCCAACTCACCTCTAGCCTACGCCTCATATGATGTTCTTGTTCATCAGCTCGCAAATTTGCTAGCGGCTTCCTTCAAACCAATCATCAATGATAAGCCCTTGCCATTCGCTAGTAGTTAACGTTTAATAACAGCATGTTATTGAACGGTGACCTTCCTACAGAGGACTTTCACCTCATTAGTTCATGCCCATGCTGGGCGTACACAAAACGTGCCAGCGGGACAAAGTGCTGCGCACTTCGCCCCTTCACTTGGCGTTATGTTTTCAAGGCAAAGTATGACTGAAGCACCAGAATACCGTGAGTTTACTGGCACACAGAAAGCGTTCGACGAAATTGAAAGAAAATATTCTGACTCGAAGAAGACTGTTGCTGTAGTTGGTCAGCGTATCGATGGTGCTTACACGTATTTTGTTTACAAATGGGATATCACTGATTGGGAATATATTGGTGAAGGGTACTGGTCGCCTTCTGGAATAGGTGGTTTTTTCCAAGATTTAGATTCAGCTAAAACAGAGGCTTATCTGAACCTATGAATTTAGTGATAACCTCAGAAAACATAACAAAGCGCTATTGTCGCCGCTATCGTGGCTGGGACGGCTTACGCTACTCTTCAGCCGCCCCAAAGCTTGGCGTTATACAACATTCAATATTTGGAGAAATTAATGGGATTATTTTCAAGTGGAACAAGCAATTCACCTGTTTTAAATTGGGAAGCATTGAAAAATAATGGTGGTTTGGGATCTAGTAAATATACATACAGAACCAAGGTTCATGGTGGGTGGCTAATATCTTCATTCGTTAGTGAAGGCATGGGGTTAACTTTTATACCAGACCCTAAGCATGAATGGGATGGCAATTCACTCTAAAAACAATCTGTACTTGTTGTATAAAAATGCGTTTAAGACAGATTCCCTACACTCGGCATTTTTCAGTTTAAGTCGAGTTTTGTGTCTAAGGTGCGATGGTTTGGGTTCGGTGTTAGCGTTGATCACGCCTTAACGTGGCGTTAACCCATAGATATATTTATCTGAAACCGATTAATTAGAACCCCAGTCTGTTTGTGTTGGCTTCGGGTTAACCAGCTTTGGCCCCAAAATAGATAGAACAACTTTAGTAATGATACAGAGTGTCCACTATTACTGGCTCAGATCATTGAAAGCTGACTCACCACTTTGGTGCAGCCCATGGCTATAGAGTTAAACAGCGGCGTATGACAAATCGTTTGTTTCGCTCATTTAGGCGGGCTAAAGCCCGCCCCTTAACCAAACGTTATAAGACAGATAGGAAGCACCGGTGTGAATCATTTGTATAGAGTTGTTCCTAAAGAAGATTGGGTTGAGGCTCAGCGTTGCGGGCATGTCCCTCGATGCCAAGCAGATAAACGGCGGGGCAGAGTTCATCTGAATGAGTTGAAGGATGTGGAGCTTGTAGCGAACCGATGGTTTTCTGTTGAGGAAGAGCCTGTCGTTCTTGAGATTGATGTTTCTGGGGTGACGGAATATCTGAAATGGGAAGAGAGGGCTGAGGAACCTTTAGCTACCTGGCCAAATCTTTATGTTGAGGGCGTAGCAGTTGAAAATGTGGTTCGAGCTTTTGCGTTAGACGCAGGGCAAGATGACGAAGGTGCTGTCTCGTTTCGGATAGGAAAAGCTCTGTCTGAGTAGTCTGTATTCTAACTAAGCGTTGGAGCACTCTATGCGCAACTGTAAATTAAAAAGAGGGATCGGGTGAATATCTATTTTTCTGACTATTTCGGGGTCAGCAAAGAAGAACTTGATGCTTATGGTGCATTTAGTGTATCTCTCATAAACGACCTTCCTATTTTTATCGATCCTAGCTGCGTTTAACCTTCATATATTTAAGGAAAATAATGTTTTTTAAGTTTATTAAGTTGGCTTTTGCTATTGTTGTTTTTTTCTCTGTGCCGCTAAGTGCCAAGGAAAGCACTGAGTTTAAAATTCAAAATACACATACCCTACAAATAAAATCTGAAGGAAGCGGATTGGAATATGAACTATATATCCGCTTGCCTAACGATTATTCAGAAAACAACAAAAAATACCCGTTGGTATTGTTAAATGACACAGGTTATTCAGTTGCAGTGGCGAGTGGCATTGTACATCTGATGGCAGGCCGAGATATTGAGGATGTCATTATTGTAGGGATTTCATATTCCAAAGGACATAACCCTTTGCTTAGTCGCACCAGAGACTACACGCCAACATTTGCTCCAAATGAAAAACGAGGGCATTCGCTCGAAGTTCAGAAGTATTCAGGTAAAGCCAGTCAGTACATTAGTTTCATTTCAGACGAGGTTTTACCCCTGATTAGTCAAACATACCGAATCAGACAGGATAAAAAAATATTTGTTGGTCATTCATATGGCGGATTGCTTGGTGCTAACATCCTGATTACCAAACCAGAGTTATTTGATTATTACATCTTAGGTAGTCCATCGTTCTGGTATGACAACAAAGTGATGTTTCGACTTGAAAGTGACTATGCAAAAAGCAATAAGGACATGAAAGCAAGGGTGTTCATGTACATAGGCAGTGAAGAAGGTAGTATGGTGGAGCAAATGCTTGCATTTGAGAATCAGTTAAAATCACGAGATTATCAAGGGTTAAACATTCAATCCAAAGTATTGCTAGGGTTGACTCATCACAGTGCTTTTGCAGTGTTATTAACGGATGGCCTTCAAAAAGCCATTCCAAGACAAAGCAAAAGCAGCTAACAAGCAAATTTATTCGCCAGCAAAAAGCGCCGGCTGCGACGTTAACTCGCTACTCGGTTTTCCGCGCTAAATTTGGGCGTAATAGGACTTAAATATGAACGAGACAGAAGAGCCAATTATCGATAATTTCTTGAATGAAATATGCTTTTTATTCCCAGAAGTGAAACGCAAAATGGATTCGCACGATGTCTTTATGACCACTTCAAAAATGGAGGAGTTTGCAAATGCTACTACTCAGGCATTTTCTTCTGGCAATATTGCGTTAGCTCAAAGCTATCTAGATTACATAAATGAAAAATTACCCAATGCGCATCCAAAAGAGTTTGAGTTTATTGATGTGTATTATGTAGAACATTTGTTTTGGCAGGCTAGTCAGAAAACTAAAGAAATGGGCTGGCCTTTAGTGCCAACAAAGCTACAAAGTTTATATGTTGCATTTCATGGTAAACCTGCCCTATAACAAGTTGTAGCACATCGCCCCGTTGGGGCTTCGCGCCGACTGCACGTGTGCAAAGCGTTAAATTGCAGTCAAGGATGGTGGATTATCAAAATAGAGATTTATGATGTGTTTACCGGCGAATCGGCTTTTGGCAATCCTTGTGGAGTGTTAGAGCTAAATAACTGGCGGTCTGATACTGAGTTGCATCAAATTACTCATGATGTTGGACTGCCAGTGACTTCGTTCATTACTAACGTCGACGGACAATTTCACATTCGCTGGTTTGCATTGGATGGTGAAATTAACCTTTGTGGTCACGGTAGTTTGGGAGCTGGTGCAGCGATCCTTTCTAAGTACCAATTGGAAAAAGTAGTTTTCAACAGTAAACACGGTGAGGTAGTGATTTCTAAAAGAAATGGCCTATATTCACTCGTATTGCCGAGCTGGGAAGGTAAGCCTTGTGCTGTTCCAGCAGAAATATCTGATTTGGCGATTGATGCCATTGATGTTTTTTCTACTCGAGATTTAGTCTTAGTTTTCCCCTCGGTAGAGACGGTAATGAATTTCCAGCCAGATTATAAGCGCTTGAGAGAAATCAATGAATATCATGCTTTAATTGTAACGGCTGCAAATAGTAATAATGGTTATGTTCTAAGATACTTTGCTCCAAAAATTGGCATATCTGAAGATTTGGCAACAGGCTCAGCACAATGCTCTCTTGCACCGTATTGGTTTAAAAAATTTGGTTCAGACTCATTGAATGTGCGTCAACTTTCAATGTCCGGTGGTTATTTTGAAGTAGAGCGAGCAACTGAGAATTCAATAACAGTATTTGCTCAAGCAAAGCTGCGAGCAATTGCAATTTAACTAACGCTTCAATAGGGACTGTCAACGCTTGGCGTTTCCTGCCCCATTGAGCCGCGGTGGTTGCGATTGCTGTGGTTTACTCTATATCAACATCGACTTTACTAGCAAGGTAGGTAGGCCCTTATTCAAGAGCCCATTTTGAGCGTATCAGTAGATTTGACTGAATAATTTAATTTTCTGACCAAACTCGTTGAGGGACAGGTGCTTACTGTTACCGCTTCCCACTAAAATGTAGAAGGTATTGTTCGTTTCAAAGATGCAGTTATGGTGAGTATGGATAACCATTGTGGTTCTGACCCATCCACCACTGGGGAAACGGCCTTGGCCATTTTCAATTATGTGATTCGCCAGTACCAGCTCTTTAATAGGGTGAGTGCCAGGGGTGCCTTGTGGGACATCAATAATCCAAATGATCCACTCTGAAACGACGCACCAAGCTTTGAATGGTTGGATTGACTTACAATGCAATTTCATCTGTTCAATATCATCCATTCGACAACCATATGCGGTAGGGATGCCTTCAAGAGAGAACAGTTCTGCTGTTATTTCAGCTTGTTGAGCCAGTTTTTCTGTCATGGGTTGCTCCTTAAATATTAAAGGCGCAAGTGCGTTTAAGCAGCTGATTTACGCTATAAACCAGACTGCATATCACGAACATTGCAACAACCCAATTTTAGTTTAGATGTTCAATACGATTCTGCCAGTAGACATCATTAAAATTAACTTACATAAATGACTCTCTCTTCAGTACAAGACTGTCCATCATCAATTTTTCACTGTGTTATTCGAGACCCATTTTGAAGGTAATTAGCTTGCCATTTTTTAGCCGTTAACATTTAATAACATCAGCTTAATGAAGGAGGTCTTGCGTAAATATATTTTGACTTCGATCGTTAATGCACAGTTTCGGTATAGGTATGCTAAATCTGTTTGGAGTCGCTGCATTGATGCGTTTTTCTTTGCGCGACTGCAGCTTGGCATTCAAGCACTGTTTGTTAGGTTAGGGGCAAAGGAGCTGCAATGAAATATCTCTTGATACTGTTCGCCATTGGTTTGAGTGCATGCGCATCCAAACCAAACTTTCCTCAAGCCGGTATTGGGCAGACCTATGAGATTCTTGGGGCAACAATAAGTTCACCCAATGAGCCTAACTGGTACTTGATGCAACATGACCAAATGGGCATTTTCTTTGGCAAAGAAATGACGTCTAAAACAGATAGTCTGATTGCAAATGCATGGGTATTTGGTGTCGGCGGGCATGAAGATGATGACTCATTCTTTGATTATGTGATTGCAGAGCGTGAGAGAAACGATGATAAAACGAGATTCGTCGACCGAGGTGTGAAAAACAACCGAGCAACCTTAAACGGAAGCGCCTGTATTAAGTACGTCACCATTGCAGAAGATCACGCAAGCAAAAGTAAGAGCAGCCAACCATTTCAATATTTCAGCACTATGGGCTATATCTGTAGGCATCCTGGCAACAAAAGCGTCGTGATCCAGCTTGAGGTTTCGTATCGTTCTGATCTACAGAATGTACCTGATGGTATTACACTTATGTCAGATCAATTTTTCAACTCCTTAGAGTTTATTAATAATAAAGTGAAGTAATGAAGCTGTTGAAATGTCGGTATCTAGCAGAACCGCACAAAACATCGGATACTGAACAACGACCGGATGTTAGTTTTACATATCAATCCGATTTTGCTTATGAGGGAAGGAATTAGCGCTATTGGCTTAAACAAGCACAGCGTTAATTTTACGAATACTAAGGAGAACACACATTGAAGTGGGCATTTATAGACTATGAGAACATTGGATGTCTTAGTAAAGTAGACCTCGCTATTTACAGCAAAGTGGTTCTATTCCTTGGTGCGAAACAGCCAAAAATTGACCTTGGCGACACTAAATACGATTCTCCTATCGAGCTTGTTTTAGTTCAACTTAAGGCAACTCAGTCCAATAACCTAGACTTCCATCTGTCGTACTACCTCGGTAAGTTTGATAGTGAAGCTTCTTCAAACGTATCATTTGAAATCATCAGTAATGACCAAGGTTTTTCACCGCTAATTTCACATATCAAAACGAATGGCAGAATTTGCAAACAGGTCAAAGTTGCCACCGCAC
The DNA here is from genome assembly GCF_019345615.1 of Shewanella sp. NKUCC01_JLK. Taxonomy (NCBI): domain Bacteria; kingdom Pseudomonadati; phylum Pseudomonadota; class Gammaproteobacteria; order Alteromonadales; family Shewanellaceae; genus Shewanella; species Shewanella sp. NKUCC01_JLK. The sequence continues at coordinate 249,188 of NZ_JAHKRD010000005.1, forward strand.
CAAGTATAAAAAGTAAATTGATTAGCTCATTAACGTCAAAGCCTAAAGAAAAGCGACCTAAAAAGGTAGCAAGTCTTCGTAACCATATTGCGGCTCATATGGGGGTTAAGGGAAACGATGTAGCCATACAAAATTATTTCAACCAACTGGTGAAGGAAGAACTCGTTAAGATTTCTGGTGATACAGTGGAGTACAAATGCTAGCTGATTATTCCATGTATTCTAACAGGGCTCTTCATTTAGAACGCCTCAACTTGAACTTTCAAGTCAGGATAACGAACTGCGATCTCCATCTAAATGTCACTCCCTATCTGCGCCAAAGTGTTCGCATTTTCCGCTACTTGAGGCGGTAGGTTTCAACGAGAGGTCGTTATGAATCAAGAATTTTATTCAGCAGCAATTAGTTTAATCAGCTTGTCAGTCTCTATTTTTGCTCTTTATTTGAACTATCGGAACAATAATGTTAGTAGGAAATCTTATTTAATAAACCGTGAACTTATTCGAAACTACAACTTACATCTTGATTTTGTTAAATCAACCCAACTGGATGATCGATATGTGACTCATTTGGTTGTTTTTAATCCTTCTGAGGTTGGGTTACTTCTCCATAGTCTTACTGTCTTTGAAATCGTAGAGAATCGTAGCTGGTTAAATCAGTTTTTAAATAAGCGTGAATGGCTAGAATTGACAGAAGCAAAATGGTGGCCGACAACTAACTTAGATGACCTAAATATAAAATCGAGAGCTGAAGAATATAAAAATGTATATGTGGAAAACAATAGAGACATATATGTTTCAATACCAGGCTTCATACCAAGAACTAAGCATAAGTTCGTAATCGTGACGAACCTTGGGGAATACGAACATATTGGAAGTATTGATTCAAAAAAAAGCTATTTTTCACATAGTTATCAGCAGTATTGGTATGAAAAATAATACTCATTTGGTAGTCGGAGGTATTTAGCCTCCAGCTTTCATACTAGCCAGCAGCTCCGAACAGTGCGATTAATGTTGAAGGCCGGTTGCATATCGATACGCTGCCGATAGTAATGTCTGGCGACGTAGTGGGTATCGACAAGTTTGACAAGACTTCTCCTTCATCTAAATGTTCAGGTCTTCACCATGTCCCATCCATTACGATGGGCGTTGGGCTACTATGCCGTCTGCTTAATCAGACACCGAGTTAGCCCGTCATGCGCTATCGGTTTCCATCTGTTTAGCTCTTTTCAGTCGATGATGCTGAAAAGCCAAGGCTCTTATAAACCAAAGCTTGACTGGTTAATGACCGATCGCGTGTTAAACAGATCTCCCCAAATAAGAACATGAACTTTCTTTGCACTGCTGCATCATTTACGGTGGCCATTACCACGTGGTTTCATCGTCTTGTACCCTTACTGCGTAGGGGAGCCCCTGCCAACTCACCTCTAGCCTACGCCTCATCTAATGTTCTTGTTCATCAGAGCAAATTTGCTAGCGGCTTCCTTCAGAGTAATCCTCGCTGATAAGCCCTTGCCATTCGCTAGTAGTTAACTTTTAATAACAAAATGTTATTGAACAGTGTTCTTTCTACTGAGGACTTAGTTCATGTCAATGCTGAGCGCACACTAGGTCAGTCACGGCGACGCCTTTTCCGTTGCGGCTTAGCTTTCACTATAAAGCCACGCGTGCAGGCGGCGTTAGAAGCACATCGTAGTTAGGAGTTAATTTTGAATTTGTTCTTTAAATGGATATTTAAGAATGCGTGGAATTTGTTTGGCGCTTTAGGTGTTGCAGGAACATTCTACTTCTCCTTGATGTATGTTCCAGATTATGTGAAAGATATTACTACTGGAAAAGTTAATGTAATTCATGAAAGTTTAATGGATGACGTGCAAGAACTAATCTTTTATGAAAAATCAATTTCGATTGAAGACATAGAAATGTTCATACGTGGAAAAGAACTTAAACAAGGAATATCTTACCCATTCACTTCAGAAGAACTCCTTCTTCAAGGTGTAGTGGTCAAGTAAAATTGGCCACGGTTTTAGAGTCATTCCAATATAAACGTTCTGACTCATTTGGCGTTAACCCACCATTATATTGATGGGGTCTGGTCTCACTGTAA